>JAPDQV010000012.1:0-38306 GCA_034505495.1 candidate division KSB1 bacterium
TTCGACGGAAAGGCGATCGAACTCCAATGCGGTGACTGAGAGGGAATCGAACGCAAGCAGAGCAGACGGCAACCCCGTGAGGAAACCCTCGATAACCAGTATCCGGCGCGGCTGCGGATGCGCACAGACCACCGCTGCCGCCAAAGGCTGCATTGCCGGATCATTGATCACCGGTGCAACCTTGCCGCCGTTTTTATAGATCCAGTTTTCGCCTGCATAATTGACCACAGAGGTCTTGCCGAAATTCGTCGGCCGACCGGCAACAAAGATCATATCGCGGGCAAAAGATCGCCAGTACAGCTTGTCAACGACTCGATCCAGTTTCTCTACGCCGCCGGTCAAAATAATCACTGCCGCTATTATTCCGGCGAGCCCCAAAGTACGGCTGCGCAGGAGCCAAGCTGTGCCCCACAACGCGGCTGAGAGCATCAGAGTCCCTAACAACAGATTGGAAGCAAAAGGCGTCGCCGCACTGAACAAAAGACCGCAAACAGCAGCCGCAGCTGTTTCCCAAGCATAGATGCGCGCTTCCGGTTCCCCCGATCCGGCGGTATCGGCAGCCGCCAGGAGTGCAAAAGAAACGCCGAACAACAGACATGGCGGTGCGGTAACCGCAGCTGCAAAAATCATTGTTTTGAAAAAAGGGATGAATTCGCCGGGAGGCACAAGCAGAATGATTCGCGCTAATCGAAACAACACGATACCGACAAGGGAGAGAAACAGCGCCGTGAGAAGGAGCGGAAAAATAGAATCGTGCGGTATCTTCCTCCTCAGATAGAGGAAAAGCGGTCCGCTGCCCAATCCGACCCAAAACAACCACAGCGCTAGAATGCCGCCGATCAGCAGCTCATTGCCGTAAAAAACCGTTAAAGCAGAACGGATGAGCAATGTCTGCGCACCCAAAGAGGCGGCGCCCAATAAAACGGCACCGTATTTTGTCTGCACGGTGTTTGTCATGATCCGGATAAAGCGAGTCACTAACTGCTCGGCGTCAAAGCTTTTATAGTATAAGCGGTTTAAAAGTAATATTCAAGACGAAAGCAGGGGGAAAAACTGGAGGGATACTACTTTATTCTTCGAAAACGGCAAATTCTTCTTCTATTTTATTATCCTCATGGGGTTCCAGCTCTTTTTGCTGCAGAACGCGGTAGTATTCTGCAAGAATTTCGCGCTCCATTTGATCGCGAAACTCCTTGCTGATGGGGTGAGCGATATCCCGTTGCGTGCCGTCTTCCACTTTGCGCGAGGGCATACAGAGCAGCAATCCCTTTTTGCTTTGGATGATCTTCAGCCCCTTGACGGAAAACACGTTTTCGAAGGTGATGTTGACAAAAGCCTTCAGCTTGGGTTCTTCTCTAAGCTTGATGTTGATCTCTGTGATTCTCATCCCGCATCATCCAAAATTAATAGTGAGCTGCCGATTATCTTCGTTTTCAAACATTATTTACCGACAATCCTCTAAAAACGCGCAAAGACATATTTTAATAAATTTTCAACATAGTAATGGATTTTTTTCAGACTCGAACAAAACAAAAAAGGCAAAGATCGATCAATCTCTGCCTTTTTTGCGGAAGGAGCATTTATAAAGAAGGAGAGCCTTACGGAAGAAAAGCCATATGTTCTATTTTATTTAAAGTCACATCAATCGTATAAACATATACGCCGCCTTTGACGACCCTGCCTTGTCCGTCACGGCCATCCCAATAGAAAGAGTGCTCGCCGGCCTCGAATCGGCCTGCGGCAATCGTTTTTACCACTTTTCCCATCGGCGTCTTTACCTGTACGGTCAAATCGGTTGTCTTTTCTAATCGCAACATTAAGCATTTTTGCTCAGAGAAAGGGTTGCATTCCTCGCTGTTGACCACCGTCACACCTCCGGCGGCATTTTCCGCTTTGCACAAAACCAGCTCTCTTTCTTCGGCCTGCAATGACCAGGCGGCGACAAGTATTCCCAAAAGCAGAGCAGTATTTGAAAATAGTTTCATCTTTTCAACCTCATCGTTTTCTTACGATCATTTTACTACAAATGACGTGCCGAAACTGCCTTTTTTCTATAATTATAGCTGCGTCGTCAGCTTTGCCCTATTAAGCTGATTTTTAAGCACTAAAGACATGCTTTTCATCGCATAAAATTACTACGAACCTTTCCCCGAGCCTATCGTATTAAAAAGCGGTTGCAATTCGGAAAGCAGGTGGCTTAACCTGAAACAGGGGTGCAAGTTTTTCATATTTGCGGTGTCTAATAGGCGGAACGAAACGGAAACCGAATGACCGACGAGGAATTTGTACGCGCAGCGCAAGACGGCGATTATGCCGGATTCGATGCACTTGTCAGGAAATACCAGGATAGAATTTTTGGTATATGCCTTCTTTTCCTGGATGATCGGAACGACGCCGATGATGCGGCTCAGGAAGTGTTCATCAAGGCTTACCGTAGTTTGAGTCGGTTCAAAGGCAAGGCGCAATTTTCGACTTGGCTTTACCGAATTGCCGTCAATCATTGTCTGAATTTATTGCGGGCGCGTCGCCGTCGGAAGATGCTGACCCTTTTTTCACGCCTCAGAGCGAGGGAAAAACTGTATCTGATGGAGACTGCAGGCGGTGAAGATCCGCACATGCGCATGGAGCAGGAAGAGATCGAGCAAAAAGTGGCAAAAGCGATCGAAAGTCTTCCGGACGATCAGAAGACAGCTCTAATTCTCCATCGTTACGAAGGCTTGAGTTATCAGGAAATCGCCGGCGTTATGGGCGTCAGCGTGGCATGTATTGAATCACGCCTTTTCCGCGCCAAGAAAAAATTGGCCGAGCTGTTGGGAACTTTGGGTAAGGATTGATTCTATGAGGTCTTGTGCAAAATACAGAAAGCAGCTCTCCGCTTTAATGGACGGCGAGCTGAGCAGTGAAACACAAAAATCTGCCGTTGCGCATCTGTCCGTCTGTGAGTCTTGTCGCCGAATGATGGAGGAATGGCAAACGCTTTACAGATTAATAGCTCGGCCTATGACTCCTGCCCCGCCTTTTTTTGCCGACAAAGTGCGAAACCGTGTTTTGGCTCAGGCCAGTAAACAGCCGGTCGTTCGTTTACAGGCGGTACAGAAACTCATCGTTACGACTGCAGCCGTTGCAGGCATAATAGTGGGCATACTTATCGGTGCCCGCTTGGATTTCGAGGCGAGCGCGGGCAGTCTGTACCGCGACGCCGTCATCAGTGAGCTCTTTGAACTCGACGATGCGCTGTTGACGACAGCCTACTGGTCTTTTGCCGAACTTTCACAATGAGGAAAACATGTCTTCGAAATGGTTAATTGCAGCCTTGATTTTTTCAACGACAATAAACATTGCCGGCATCGGCACATTGATCTACTTGCGGCTTGGGGAACGACGTCCGCCCGAGGGCTATTGGAGCCGCTCCAAAAGGGAGCGGCCGCCTGCTTTCATGGAGCGCCGATTGCGGCAGAGATTCCATGACTGGAAGGAAATGGATTCTCTCAACCTACAATATAAGCGGCAGATGGGTGAGATTCTGCAGGACATCGAGCGGCAACGAAAGAACGTAGCGTTTCTGTTGGAACAGGAACCGATCGACCGCAAGGCCGTCGATGAAGAGCTGCGCCGACTTTACGAAAGCCGGCTTCGCGCCGAGAGCCTGACGGTCGACCAGTTGATTGCGCTCAAGCCTAAGCTTTCAACGGATGAATGGCGATTTATCATCCGACGATTGGAAACGCCACCGCGCCGCCTTTTGCCGATCGAAGAAGACATTTCACCAGAGCGATTTTATCGACAGTCCAAAGAGGAAAAAGTGATCATTTTAAAGCGAACCGAAAAACCGTAACAAAGGAGGAGATTTGTCATGACTAACAAATTATTTAGGATTGCTTTTGTACTTGCACTCTTTTTGTTGGTCCAAAACGCGATGGCACAGGGCGAACCCCTACGTCCATTTCGTGGCGGTCAAACCAAAAAGGTGATTGAGATCCAAAAAGAGGTGATCGACCGCGATCTGAATCTGACCGACGAACAGGAAAAAGCGTTCAAAAAAATCGACCTCTCATTCCGTAAAGAGACGGTCGCGTTGCGCAATGATCTGCAGATCAAACAATTGGAGCTGCAGGCCGAATTGAGCGAAGACAAACCGGACGCAAAAAAGATCGAATCGTTGATCGACGACATTGCCAAGCTGCGCGCCGCCATTCAGAAAAAGCGGATTTCTGCACATCTACAGAAACGCAACCTGCTTAATGCGGATCAGCGCAAAATTTTGGACCGCCAATGTCCTTGGTGGGGAAAGCCGTTTGAAAGAATGCATATGGGGCCGGCCAGAGGAAGAGGACCGTTATTCCTGAATTGGCTGGAAAAATACGACTACGATGATGAAGAGGAAGAAGAGAAATAATATCTCTTCCGCACCGGCCAGTGTTCCCTTAAAAGCCCGTGTTGACGCACGGGCTTTTTGGTAATAGAGTTGATTAGGTTTTTAGCGGCAAAATACATATTTTGTTTAAGGCTTTTTGGAGAAAGGAAGGAAATATGTCTGAAAAGAAAAACTGCCATGGTCCCTTTCACAGGAATGAAAAGGGCAAATCCGACGGTTTGTCGCGGCGTCAATTTGTGGCTGCTTTAGGCGCAGCAGCGGCGGGAATCACGGCGGCAGCGTGCAGCCGTGCATCTTTGCCGCTGGAACCGAATGTCTCTGCAGCAAAGGGGCCGCTCGTACCGCCCACTGGAAGTTTGGGCAGACAAGGCGGGCACCTTGCGCAGGTCGCCGTCTGCGATGTCGCCGATTATAGTTACCAGGCGTTGCGGGCAAACATCCAATCCGCCGTGGAAGCGCTCGGAGGCTTGAGCGACATCTGCAAGCCCGGCGACGTGGTCGGCATCAAGCTGAACATGACCGGCGGCGACAGCAATGCGAAGAACTGCCCCAAGCGCTACGGCGTCAAGGCGACCGAGCTCTATTGGACGCATCCGGAAATTCTGCGCGTCTGCATGGAGCTGTTCCGCGACGCCGGTGCAAGCCGCATCATCGTCATGGAAGCCATTTATGACAACGAATCTTACCAAAAATACGGCTACCGCGATGTCGTCGAAGAATTGGGCGGCGATTTTGTCGATCTCAACAAAAAGAGCCCCTACGGCAGCTTTAAGGAAGTGCCGGTTCCTTCACCTTTGGGCAGATGGGACCGCTACTACCATAACCAGGCGCTGCACGAGCTAGACTGCTTTGTTTCTCTGCCGAAGGCCAAACGTCATTACGGTGCGGGCGTCACGCATTCGTTGAAGAATATGGTCGGTTCGATTCCGCTTTCGATCTATACCAATTACAACGACGGCAAGGAAGGCGCCGTCGGCGGCTACCGCGCTTCCATGCATGAAATGGGTTGGCCGACATTGGTGCGGAATTTCCTTGACATCTGCCGAATTCGGCCCATTCACTTTGCCATCAACGACGCCATCATGACCGCGGATAACGGCGAAGGGCCTTGGAATCAGGGCTTTACACCGGCGCGCTACAACAAGCTGATCATCGGCAAGGATCCGGTTGCGGTCGATTCGATCTCGACGCAGGTCATCGGCTGGGACCCCATGGTGGGTGATTTCGAAGGTTGTTTTTCGCAGGATTCGCTGCCCGGCGAATTCTCGGGCACGGACAATTATCTGCGCATCGCGCAGGAAGCGGGCATGGGCATCTATGACGTCAATTTGATCAACGTCATTAACGCCACGGCCTCTACGCGGGTGGTCAAAAGAGGATAGCAAAAGGGCGGTTTAGCCGCCCTTTTTCGTTTGACGGCCTAGTTTTCTAAATCCGGATTTGCTTTTCCGTTACCGTTTTCCGGCACATCGATAATGAGTGCCACTTCATCGCAGTCGGGAAATTTGGGGCAGTTGATGCAGTCCCGCCACACTTTGTGAGGCAGTTCGTGCTTGTCGACATCGCGAAAACCCAGCTTTTTGAAAAATTCCGGCTTGTAGGTAAGGCAAAAAACGCGCGGCAAAGCCAAAAGGCGCGCTTCATTGAGCAGGACTTCCACCATACGGCGGCCGTAGCCGCGATGCTGATAATCGGGATGCACGGCGATGCTGCGGATCTCGCCGATATCGCTCCAAACCACCGCCAACGATGCACAGCCGACAATTTTCCCATCGGCTTCCGCGACCACGAAGGAACGAATATGCTCGTACAACTCGATCAAGGGCCTGCCCAACATTTGTCCCTGCTGAGCAAAATGGTTGATCAACTGTACGATTTGCGGTACATCTTTGATTTTGGCTCTCCGTATCACTGAACTACTCCTATTCCAACAAGCGCGCGGTGAAGCTTGGCTGCCGCTTCGTCAATTTCTTCGTGCGTAACATTTAAAGGCGGCAAAAAACGCACGGCTTGGCCGCCGGTCTTGCAAATCAAAAGCCCTTCCTGTTCGCAGGCGCGAATCAGAATCTTGGGATCAATCGACACCTCGAGGGCACGCATTAAGCCTGCGCCGCGAGTTTCCGTCACAATAGGAAACTCCTGCCTGGCCTCTTCCAGGCGCCGGCCGAGATGCTCTCCTTTTTGCCGCACCGATTCCAAAAAAGAGGGCTCGGCGATGCGCTGCAGAATGTCGAGGGCAACGGCTGAAGCAAGCGGCCCTCCGCCGAAGGTGGTGCCGTGATCGCCCGGCTTGATGCAGGCGGCAACTCGGTCCGTTACCAGCACCGCTCCCAACGGCAACCCGCCGGCAATCGGTTTGGCGGCGACCATAATGTCGGGCTGGACGCCGTAAGCTTCGTGAGCACAAAACCAACCGGTCCTGCCGAAACCGCACTGAATTTCATCGAAAATCAAAAGCAGATTATGAACATCACAAAGACGTCGCAGCTCGCGCAAAAATTCGACTGACGCCGGGTAAATCCCGCCTTCTCCCTGCACCGGTTCGACAATGACTGCACAGGTTTTATCGGTGATCAACTCCGCGGCGGATTGAGCGTCATTGAATTCGGCAAAGCGGAAGCCCGACAACATAGGCTCAAAGCCGGCGTGAAGATGCATTTGGCCGGTTGCAGAAAGAGCGCCGTAGGTGCGGCCGTGAAAGCTTTTTTTCATGGCGATGATTTCATAGCATTCTGCGCCTTTATGCTCTTTGGCCCATTTGCGGCTGAATTTGATTGCCGCTTCGACCGCTTCCGTGCCGCTGTTGCAGAAAAAGGCCTTGTCGGCAAAGGTGTGCTCAATCAAAAATTCGGCGAGTTTGATTTGCGGCATGAAATGGTAAAGATTCGAACAGTGCCATAATCGGGCAGCCTGCTCGGCCAAGACCTGCTGCGAGCGCTCGTCCGCATGCCCGAAGGCGCAGACCGCAATGCCGGCGACGAAATCGAGATACTCTTTCCCGTCCAAGTCGTACAAGCGGCTGCCGCGACCGTAATCGATGACAAAGTCAGGCCGCGCATACGTGTTGAGCAGAACTCGGCGTTCGAGTTCGATCCATTCATTCGTCGTCATTTTCTTTGCTCGTAAAGCGTTGTTTTCTCCAATTCGCCGCCGAAGAGCAGTTTTTCCAGAGTCTCTTCGCCCTGCCAGCGGGTGATGTGCACCCGCTTCAAACCTCTTGCCAAGGCGGAAAAAATCGATTCCAGTTTCGCCACCATGCCGCCGGTTATGTCGCCTTTGGCGATGAGTTCCTTCGCCTGTTGAACCGAAAGATCAGAAAGGACCCGGCCGCTGCCGTTCATGACGCCGGAAACGTCGGAAAAGTAGACCAGGTCAGTGCAGGCTGCGCCGACGGCCAATGCCGCAGCAGCCGTATCTGCGTTGACGTTCAAGGTGACGCCCTCGGCAGTAGCTGAAATCGGCGAAACGACCGGCAGCAAACCCGCCTGCAGCGCCTCGAAAATCGGTTGGGGATGAACGGCGACGATTTCACCCACATAGCCGATGTCGCGGCCGTTGCGCAGCGTCTTTTCTGCGATCATCAAACCGAAAGTTTTGCCGGAAAAACGGCGACAGGCAACGCCGTTCTCCTCCAGCCATGCCGCAATGCGGCCGTTGATTTCTTCGGATAAGACCCTCTCGACAATCTCGACATCCTCGCGGTCGGTCACCCGTACGCCGTCGATAAAAGTGGTGCCGCGGCCGGCATTCTGTAACGCCTGCGAGATCTCGGCGCCGCCGCCGTGCACGAGAATCACTTCCGCTTTCAAGTTACGTACTGCGCGCGCCAGTTCGGCAAATCCCGACTTGTCGTTAAACGCCCGACCGCCGATCTTTAACAGCAGCCTAAAGGCCGCCTTGGAATTCTGTTTTTCCGTCCAGCTTTTCACCACAAGCCCTCGCTTTCCTCGATGCCCAACATGAGGTTCATATTCTGCACTGCCTGTGTCGAAGCGCCCTTGCCGAGATTGTCGATCGCCGAAAACAGGATAGCCGTGCGAGTCTCCGGCACCGTCACAGCACCCAAAAAGCAAAAGTTGGTATGTTGCGCCGCACTCATCGTCGGCAGGGAGCCGTCCAACACGCGCACAAAGGGTTCGTCCGCGTAACGCTGCCGCCACAGTTCCAGGAGATCGCTCGCGGAAAGGTCGCGGGTCAGTTCGACATAGATCGTCGAAAGCATGCCGCGCGTCACCGGTGTAAGATGCGGGGTAAAGATGACCGTCCGAGGTGCGCCGAAACAGGCCAACTCCTTTTCCATTTCGCCGACGTGGCGGTGGACATGCCCGACTTTGTACGGCGAAAGGTTTTCGTTAACGGAAACAAAATGCGTGGTGTCGCTCGGTTTTTTACCTGCGCCGGAAACGCCCGATTTGGCGTCGACGATGACCGGCCGACCGCTCAACAACTTTTTCTGGGCAAAAGGCAACAGCGCCATGAGAACGCTTGTGGGGTAGCAGCCCGGGTTGCCGACCAACCTGGCCGCGCGGATTTCCTGCCGATGCCACTCGGGCAATCCGTAGACCGACTCCTGCAGCAGCTCAGGCTTGGGATGCGCAGCCTGATACCAGGTCTCATATTCGGCCGCAGAGCGAAAGCGAAAATCGGCTCCCAGATCGATCACCTTGGCGCCGCGCTCGAGAAAGCGCGCCGCCCAACCGGCTGATTCTCCGGCGTGAAGGCAGAGAAAGACCAAATCGACCGGCAGTGCCGTCGCTTCCTCGGCGGTGACGAGCCGCAGATCGCCGTATCTGCGCAAAAATGGAAAAATGGCGGACAACGGTTTGCCGTGCTCCCGCTCCGAGGTGGCGAAAACCAATTCCGCTTTGCGGTGCCGCTCCAAAGTTTTGATCAGCTCTTCGCCGGTGTAACCGACGGCGCCGACGATGCCTACCTTCATGACGTTACACCCTTTCCCATCACTTATTGGATGAACCATTCACTTGATTGGTCTGCTCCAAGAGCCGAGACAGCTCCCGTGACCGCTTGGTGGCGGTTTCGACGGCGCGGATAAGCATGGGCCGCAGACCGCTCTCTTCCAGCTCCTTGATGGCCAAAATGGTTGTACCGCCGGGCGTCGTGACCTGATCCTTCAGGACCGCCGGATGGATGTCCGTCTCGCGCACCAGCTTTGCCGAGCCGAGCACCGTCTGCGTCGCCAGGCGCGTGGCGATGTTGCGGGGCAGTCCCATGAGTACGCCGCCGTCCGTCAGCGCCTCGATAACCATGTAGATGTAAGCCGGTCCGCTGCCGCTGAGGCCGGTAACGACGTCCATCAGGTCCTCAGGCACCCACTCTACTTCGCCTACGGCCGAGAGCATGGTCACGGCAATGTCCTTGTGAATTTGATCGACAAACTCGCCGACGCAAAGCGCCGAAGCCGCCTCGTCCACGACGGCCGGAATGTTGGGCATCACGCGGATGATCGGATTCTTTTTGCCGATAAATTTGCCGATGGTGCGGGTCGTGATGCCGGCGACAATCGATATAATGAGCTGCTCTTCGCGCACCACATCGCGGATTTCCTCCAACACCTCCCGCAACGCCTGCGGCTTGACGCACAAAACCACGACATCGGCAAAGTTAACCGCTTGCCGATTATCCGTCGTTACGCCCACCCCCCATTTTTTCTTGACCTCTTCCAGCCGCTCCGCCCGTACGTCCGATGCCAGGATATTTTCCGGCAAAGTCAACTCGGACTTTAACAGTCCGCCCAACAAAGCTTCGCCCATATTGCCGGCGCCGATAAAGGCGATTTTTCGCTTGAACAGCATGGAGCACCTCTCAGGTATGATATTCCGCGTTGATGGTGATATATTCGAAAGTCAGGTCGCAGGTGTAGACCTCGGCGCGGCCGCTGCCGACGCCGAGATCGATCTTGACGTCGACTTCGGCCTGCGACAATCCGGCGATGACCTGCTGCCGATCGAAGGGTATGCGGCCGCCGTTTTCGGCCACTTTAACGCCGGCAAACTCGACGGCGAACCGCTGCGGATCGATCTGCACGCCGCACGCTCCGGCCGCCTGCACGACCCGCCCCCAATTGGGGTCACGGCCGAAAATGGCGGTTTTGACCAGCATCGAGTCGGCAATCGCTTTGGCGGCGATGACGGCCTCACGGTCATCGGCGGCGCCGGTAACGGTGACGGTCACCAGCTTGGTCGCGCCTTCGCCGTCGCGGGCGATGGCGCGGGCGGCCGCCAAAGCGGTCTTTTTCAAGGCCGCGGCAAAGCGATCGTAGGCCTCGCCCTTTTCCCGAATCGGCGGATTGCCGGCGGCGCCGTTGGCCAGGATCACCGCAGCGTCGTTGGTGCTCATCTGCCCGTCGACCGTCAAGCGGTTGAGCGTCTCCTCGACTGCGGAGCGAAACGCTTCCTGCAGTAAAGGCTGCTCGATGGCCAGATCGGTGGTGAAAATGCAGAACATGGTGGCCAGATTCGGACTGATCATACCGCTTCCTTTGGCGATGACGCCGATTCGACAGGTTACGCCGTCAACCTCGAAAGCAGCTGAAAAATGTTTGGGAACCGTATCAGTGGTCATAATGGCTGTTGCCGCTTCCAGGCCGCCGTCCTGCCTGAGCGCCTCAACCGCAGCATCGATGCCTGCACGCACCTTGTCCATCGGCAGCGGTTCACCGATGATGCCGGTGGAAAGCACCAGAACTTCGCGCGGATCGAGTCCCAGCCGCTGCGCCGTGCGTTCAGCCATTTCCTGATTGTCCAAGCGTCCCGCTTCGCCGGTGCAGGCATTGGCGTTGCCCGCATTGACGATGAGGGCGCGGGCGCGTCCCTGTGCCGTCACCTCACGATTCCACAGAATACAATGCGCAGGCGTCCGATGCGTGGTGAACAGCCCGGCCACGACCGCAGGCCGATCACTAAAGATCAAGGCCATATCTTTGCGATTCTGTTTGATACCGGCAAAAACGCCGGAGGCACGAAAGCCCAAAGGCGTTGTAACCGTGCCTCGTTCGAGCTCGTGCTCGACTGGGTTCATGGTTTCCTCGAAAGGTTATTTTTCAGCGGATGAATCAATCAAAGGATCCCCCGTATGCAGGCGCGACGGACCGGCTCAGCACACGGGGCAAATACGGGATGGGTAACGCAAATTCCCAAACAGAGGAGTGAAAATGGAAACGAAAAAGTTGTGTATCGTATTTGTCATAACAATAAAATATAGAGATTTTTCAACGGATACTCAAGAAGAATTTATGCTCCGGAATAGGCCGAAGGAAATATCAAACGGCAGCCGCCGGTGTTTCCATCGGCAGGTCCGGGCGAACCTTAAGCAAAATCATAATGCTTTCGGATCGGTTCGACGATTTTCCATTTGCAGGAAAGGCCGCAAGGAAACTCGACCAAGTCTCCGGCTTTGATTTCCACCGGATCGCCGCCGCCGTCAGGGGTAATGATAGCCCGTCCCTCCAAAATGTAGCAGGTTTCGGTAACGTCGTAGCTCCAGGGGAATTCAGAGACGCCGCGCGTCCAGATCGGCCATTGTCGAACACCCAATTCTTTCAGCTTTTCCTCACTCGGTCTTTCAACGCGAATCTGCATGACCTCCTCCGAATTATTTCAAGTCAAAGGAACTGGTTTTCGATCGCCAAGAAAATAAAACGATTCGTAGTGAAAAACAAAACTGTTTTTTCTTTCGAGCGAATTTAATACCTTGCGCCGCCCAAATTCGAAAGGTGAAAAATGGATCGTTTGGTCATTGACGGGGGATATCGATTAGCAGGCACGGTGCAGGCGCAGGGCAACAAGAACGAAGCGCTGCCCTGCCTTGCCGCGTGTCTGCTGACGCACGAACCGGTGGTGCTGCGCAATGTGCCGCGCATCAGCGACGTGATGGAGATGATGAATCTCTTGAAAAGCCTCGGCGCAAGCGTGCAGGAGCTTGCTCCCGATACGTATCGTATTCAATGCCAAGAGTTGATTTCTGCCGAGCCCAATGCGGAGCTGTGCCGCAGGCTGCGCGCCGCCATTCTGCTGGCCGGGCCTCTGTTGACTCGCCTGCAGGAATTGACCCTGCCGCCTCCGGGCGGCGACGTCATCGGCCGCCGGCGCCTGGACGATCACTTTGCCGCTTTTCGCGCCCTCGGCGTCGAGGTGAGCGAGAAAGAGCGCAAGTACCATTTCCGCCGCAGCACTCTGAAAGGAGCCGACATTTTTTTAGAGGAAAGATCGGTTACCGCCACTGAAAACGCCATCATGGCTGCGGTTCTTGCTGAAGGCGTTACACGGCTGGAGAATGCCGCCTGCGAGCCGCATGTCGTCGGGCTGTGCCGCATGCTCAACGCCATGGGAGCGAAAATCAGCGGCATCGGCACGCATATTTTGGAAATTCAAGGCGTCCAGTCGCTCGGCGGTACCGAGCATCAAATCGGTTCCGATTTGCTGGAGATCGGCGGCTATATCGTGCTCGGCGCCGTCACCGGATCGGAAATCACGCTTGCCGGTGCGAACGCCGATGAGCTCCGCGTCATCCGCTCCACCTATCGCAAACTGGGAATCGATTTCATTGTGGAAGGAGATCGCGTAAAAGTGCCGGCCGAACAGCGTCTGGTGATCGAGCCGGACTTTTCGGGAGATATTCCCAAGATCGACGACGGGCCCTGGCCGCTCTTCCCGACCGATTTAATGAGCATTTTGATCGTCGCCGCCACGCAGGCACAAGGTACGGCGCTCTTTTTTGAAAAGATGTACGACGGCAGGATGTTCTTCGTCGACCATCTGATCGCCATGGGCGCGCGCATCGTCTTGTGCGATCCGCACCGCGTCGTCGTCGTGGGTCCCTCACGACTTTACGGAACGCAGGTAACCAGTCCGGACATTCGTGCCGGGATGGCTCTTGTTCTGGCGGCCCTTTGCGCCGAAGGCCGCACCACCATTTATAATGTACGGCAGATCGACCGCGGCTATGAAAACCTGGAAGGCAAGCTGAGACAGCTCGGCGCCAAAATCGAGCGGTTCACCTCTTAATCGATCGGAAAAAGCCGTTGCAAAGCCTACAGATGAACGAACCCGACTTTCCGCCGCAGTACGATGTCGCCAAAAACGAGCCGCTTTCCCGACATACCTCGATTCGGGTCGGCGGACCGGCGCAATTCTTTTGCACCGTCAAAGATCCTTTGCTTTTTGTCGAACTCTATCGGTTCTGTTTAAGTACGGATCTGCCCTTTTTGGCTCTCGGCGGCGGCACCAACATCTTTTTTTCCGAAGCAGGTCGCGCCGGAATGGTTGCGGCGATCCGTTTTGACCGGATGGTGACGGCAGGGAAGGCGGCGATCGTCGTCGAAGCAGGCGCATCATTGGAGCAGATTTCCGCTCTCTGCCTCGAGTGCGGTCTGAGCGGCTTTGAATTTGCCTCCGGCATTCCGGGCACGCTCGGCGGCGCCGTCTACGGTAATGCCGGCGCCTACGGCCGCAGCATCGGCGAACTGATCGTGCGCGCCCGCATCCTGACGCCCGAAGGCCGGATCGAAACCGTAGACCGCGACTTTTTCCGCTTCGCCTATCGATCGTCCTATCTCAAAGAGTATCCGGCGATTCTTCTGCAGGCCGAACTGCAGTTGAGCAAAGGCGAACCGGTGCGCATTCGCGCGGCCTGCGAAGAAATCCTGGCTCTTCGTCGGCAAAAGCTGCCGCCGCCGGAAACCCCGACCGCCGGCTCATGGTTTAAAAACATCGAAACCGGCGGTGAGCGTCGACAGGCCGCCGCCGTTTACCTCGATGCCGTCGGCGCCAAACAAACGCGCGTCGGCGATGCGGCCGTTCATCCCAAGCATGCCAACGTCTTTTACAATGCGGGCCATGCAACAGCTGATCAGCTTTTAGAACTTGAGGAAATCCTGCGCCGGCGCGTCCTCGAACGCTTCGGCATCCGATTGGAGCGAGAGGTCATTTACTGCGAATAGGCGCCCTTGCCGTGTTACCCTTCCCCGACTCGAGGGGGTTTCCCCACGCGGGCCATGGCTGCCGACAGAAACCCGACTTTAACCGTAGAGCCGCCGTGATTTATAGGCGGATCATTTTCTGGAGTTTTTGGAACAACTCTTCCGGAGAGCCGCAGCTGTCGGCCAGCTTTTCCATTGGACACAGATCTGTCCCCTCGCGATTGATGATATGCGGAATGATTCGTCTTGCTGTGAGCGGAATGCCGACCCTCTCCAGAAACTCTTTGGCCGAGGCGCTTGCCGTCGGCGTAATTACGTGCGAGATGCCGCCGAAAGCCGCCAGCATGGCCGCAGCCTTGCCGACGATCTTGTCGATCATCACGGCTCCCCTGACCTCCTGCAGCCGGTTCACCAGACAACTGAACAGCGGCTTGAGCATGGCGTCGCGCGACTCGTAGATCGTTCTCCCCTCCTTTTCTAAGCGCAGAGACAGACCCAGCTGCTCGAGCTGTTCGAGTTTGCGGTATGAATCGTCTTTCTGTCCATCCGCCGGAACAACGGCATCGATTAACGAGATGACGCGCAGCCGATCCTGAAACTCGCGCAGCGATAAATTGACGCCGCCTCTAAAAAATACTCGGCGCGGACGGTTCGGCAAAAGATCGAAAAAGTTGTCGCTGAAGCGGCCTTTAACGTCGTCGACGCCCAAATAAACACCGGAAAGAAGTCGCTCGGCGCTCATCGTCAACTCAAAGCCGTCGACAATCTTTTCGACCGATAGAAACAGAGGGCTATGTTCGAGCCGACGTTCCTTCGGCTCGACAAAGTAGAGCACATTCTCAACGTCCTGTCCTTCCAAGGTACAGTAAAGGAGCGATCTCTCGAGAACCACAACGCCGAGTTCAGAACGCGGCATAACGGCAAAAAGCCCCGTTGAGTTAGGCTGGATAAATACCGGTCGCCGTTCTCGACGTATAATCTGTCCATCGAAGGTGAGCAGTTCGATCAGAAGCGTGGCTGCTATCGACTCTTCTAAATCGGAAACGACATAGACGCGGATTTCCTCTTCGGTCAACAGCGGCGAAACGAGCAGCGGCTTGTAAAATCGAACGGCGGCATAATGCAGGGTTTTCCAATTGCCCTCGTAATCGATGCTCGACCAGGAAGCGACGGGCCAGCAGTCGTTGAGCTGCCAATAAAGCGCTCCCATGCAGTGCGGCCGAATTCGGCGCAGATGCTCCGCCGCGGTACGAATCGCTTCAGCCTGCTGGACTTGGCTGAGGTAGAGAAATGATGCAAAATCCTTTGCCGGCGGGTAATAGCGCAGGAGATAATCGCGGATCAACTGGTTGCCGCGCGGGTTCTTTTGATGCAGAAGCATTACGGGCGATTCGATGTCAAAATCTTGCGGTTCGGCAAAGGTCTTGACGGTTTCCAAAACGGGAAAAGATTGAAAACCGAACTCGCTCATAAAGCGGGGATGCTGATCAAGATAAGAAGCAAAAGGTGCCGCTTTATGCCAAACGTCCCAGTAATGCATGTCGCCGAAAGATGGAGAATTGGCGTCGGCACGACTGTTGGAGCTGGGAGAGCTGGGCCAATAGGGTCTGCCCGGATCATTCGTTGCGACGATTTCGGCAAGTATTTGGCGGAAAAGAGTCTGGTTTTGTTGAAACATTACAGCAGGGAGACGAGTGCTCCAGCCGAAAGCCTGCCAACCCCACTCGATTTCATTGTTGCCGCACCATAAAGCCAGGCAGGGATGATTTCTCAGCCGCTTAACCTGATCGACCGCCTCTTGTTTGACGGAATCGAGGAACTCGCCTTCCGCCGGATAAAGTGCACAAGAGAACATGAAATCCTGCCACACCAGCAGGCCCAGCTCGTCGCACAAGTCGTAAAAGTCATCGGACTCGTAGATGCCGCCGCCCCAAACGCGCAGCATGTTCATGCCGGCGTCGCGGCAGGCGAGCAGCAGCTCGCGATATTTATCGCGGGAGACACGGTGTGGAAAACAGTCGGCCGGTATCCAGTTAGCCCCTTTGGCAAAAAGCGGCTTATTATTGACGACAAAAGTAAAGCCCGCACCATCCGTATTCGGTTCTTCTTCGAGGCGTACCGTTCGCAAACCAAAGCGCGCCTGTCGTTCATCAAGGACCTGACCGCGATATTCTATAAAAAGAATCAGACGATAAAGATGCGCCTCGCCGCGGCCGTTCGGCTCCCAAAGCTTGGGCTGTTTGATTTCGACATCGAAGCGGATGGTCTGTTTGCCGATCGACAATCGGAGGCGGCGGCGCTTTTGCAGAAAGGCGCCGTCCATGCTGGAAAGAACGACATCAATTTCAGCCTCGGTAATTGCCTCGATTTCAACAAGCACCGAGACTTCGGCACGATCAGGCGCCAAGTCGGCCGTCAGAATCTGCAGAGACTCGATGCGGGCAATATCCCAGATCTGCAGCCGAATCGGCTTCCATACCCCGCAGCCGACCAAACGCGGCGCCCAATCCCAACCGAACTGATAGGGCGCTTTGCGCACATAAGGACTGGTTCCCTCTCCCGTATCGTTGACCGCAGGACATCGGACATCCAAAGATTCGATTTGGGGCAGTAAGCTGCGAATCGGCGAGCGGAAAAGAATGTGCAACTCATTTTGAGGCTGCAAAAACCGCCTCACATCGACCCGCCAGGTGCGGAACATATTGTCTGCATTGAGGATAACGTGATCATTTAAGGTAACTGTCGCCAACGTATCAAGACCTTCGAACAGCAGATCGATGCGCGGCGCTTCGAGCTCCTTGTCAAGACTGAAAAAAGTACGATATTCCCAGTCTTCATAACCGACCCACTGCACCTGTTTTTCATGGTCGCGATAGTAGGGATCAGGGATGAGTCCGGCCTGGTATAAGTCAAGGAAAACGTTACCGGGCACCGCGGCGGGCAGCCATGCTTTATCGCCGAAACGGCGAAAACTCCAGCCGCTGCTGAGGTCTAGCGATGCAAACATTTTTTCATTTTCTTCCCATTTTGCATGAACGGCTTTTATGATACACAATTTAAAGCTGCAGATCAAGCTTTTTGGTCATGGGTGTCGTTCCTACAGCTCCGCTCTCTCCCACAAACCAATATTTCTGCTCGCCACGATGCGCCCAAATATCTTTCAGTCTTGGAAAGGGCCGTATCGCTGATTTTTCAGCCGTTTCAGACCTCTCTGCAATCCTGTAAGCCCGCGAACGTTAAAATACGGCCGTTACGCGCGATGCGGTTGGTGTCGCAAAAGAGTAACAAAATAATACAAAGGAACTGATGATTCATCAGCTCAACCTACCCCAAAACTATTGCAGCCGACGCTTTAGATAGAACGCTTTTATGGTACGATTGTTTCCGTAGAATCGAAAGCTGATTCAGAAGACCGTCAACATTATGCCTTATCTACATGTGTTTTTTTCTCGGCCTGAGGAGAATCTCGACCTCATGCTATTTTCCCTAAAAGGAGCCTTTGATCCATCTTTTAGAAATATACCGCTTGAAGCCGTTGCAAAATCGTTCTAACATCAACAACGGCCATGCAGGACGCCGGCGCGGAGTGGGACAGTGAAGCGCGTGGTTTCGCCTTCCGGCATTTATAAAAATTATAGGCGTTTGTTTTCGTTTTCATCGCCGGCAATCGATGTCGGCTGTTGAATTGTGAGCCGTTTTTCACCTCAAATCCAAGCAACCCGGCAGCGGTGGAATGATTAACTTGTCAGGGTCTATGTGTTTTTGTGGATTTTTTGCGCCAAAAATCGTATAATGATGCCGTTTTTTATCACCTGCAAAAGCAGCGGAGTTGCGGCATGCGTCTTTACGCTAAGCATTCCATAGATCGCAACGGCAGGCGGGGTCAGGCATGACCGCACCTGAGATCATTGCCGGCAGCCTAATGCTTCTTTTGCTTTTCGCCTTGACGGTAATCGTGCTTCTGCAAGTGCGCACTCCGCGTGATCGGGCGGAAATGAACTTCACGCTGCAGAACCTTTTGCAGGGCCTGCAGGAAAGCCGCACTCAACTGGCGGTGCTGGCTGATAAAGTCGCCCGCTTGGAGCCGATGACTGAAACGATCAGTTCGACGTTGAGCGCGGAGCTTGCAAAGGTGCAGCAGAACCTGACCGCACTGCAGACGTTGGCGAAAGCGCGGCAGGATGTGGAGCAGCAGGCCGTCGAATCGATAAAGCGGCTGGAACTTATTATTGCCGGAGCGCATTCCAAGGGCGCGGCGGGCGAAAGCATTGTCGAACAGGTCTTTGCCAAGCTGCCGATCGAATGGCAGGAACGCAATTTGCTCGTCAACGGCAAAGTTGTGGAGTTTGGTTTGCGTCTGCCGAGCAATTTGATCGTTCCCATCGACAGCAAATGGCCGGCTACGGACCTGCTCGAACGGGCTGTTGCAGTCGGAAATCGCGAGGAAAGGGAGCGGCTCAAACGCGAACTTGAACGCTTAGTCGTTAGAAAAGCCGAAGAAGCGGGCAAATACATTGTCCCCGGCGTCACGACTTCCTTTGCCGTTGCCGTGGTGCCCGATTCGGTCTATGAAATCTGCAGCGGTGCCCTTTCCAAGGCGTTCCAGTCGAACGTTGTTTTGGTCAGTTACAGCATGTTCGTGCCTTATCTTTTTCTGATCATCCACACGGCGGTAAAGACGCTGCACAGCATCGATCTGCAAAAGCTGGATGCCTATCTCGAAACGATTCAGAACAGCATCAACAATCTGCAGGAGGAACTGGACGGTCGTTTTGCGCGGGCGTTGACCATGCTGAGCAATGCGCGCGACGAAATGCGGGCGCAGATCAGCAAAGCAAGCGGCAGCCTGACCAGTCTGCAGATCAGCGCTCCTGCGACGACTCCTCGGGGCACTTTACCTCCCCAAAATGATTTTGACGAATAGAAAGCTGTTTCGGTCAATAGAAAGGAAGGCAATATGAAAAAGCTTGTTTGGCTGCTGAGTGTCACTTGTGTTCTATTGACGCTTGGATGCGCACGGCTATCGCGAGAGAACCCCAAAACTCTTCGCGTGCAGGGAAGAGACATCGTTGATCGGAACGGTAAGCGGGTGATCCTGCGCGCCGTCGGCTTGGGCAACTATCTTTTGCCGGAAGGCTATATGTGGAAGTTCGGCAAAAACGGCGATCGGCCGCGCAGAATTGAAAAATTAATTGTGGATATGATCGGCGAACAGGAAGCCAAAAAGTTTTGGCGGCAGTTCCGCGCCAACTATATCACCGAAGCCGACGTTGCCCGCATCAAGGAGCTCGGTTTCAACGCCGTACGGCCGGCGGTCAATTGGCGGGTGCTGATGAACGAAGAGTCCGGCAAGTTGGAAAAAGAGGGCTTTCAATTGCTCGACAATCTGGTCAAATGGTGCACAAAGCACGGCGTGTACGTCATCATCGACATGCACGGCGCGCCCGGCGGGCAAACCGGTTCCAACATTGACGACAGCCGCAACGACTTTCCCGAGCTGTTTACGGATCCGGCGGCTCAGGAGCGGCTAATTACGCTCTGGAGGACCCTTGCCAAGCGTTATGCACGGGAGCCTTTCGTGGTTGCCTATGATCTGCTGAACGAACCGCTGCCGGAGCAGTTCAAACAATTCTATCCCGAATTGGAACCGCTTTATCGGCGCATTGTTGCGGCGATTCGGCAGGTTGATCCTTACACGATGATTACGCTCGAAGGCGCACATTGGGCGAACGATTTCAGCATCTTCGGACCACCGTTCGACTCAAACACCTTTTACCAGTTTCACAAATATTGGTCGACGCCGGATACCAAAAGTCTGCAGCCTTATTTGGAGTTTCGAGAAAAATACAATGTGCCTCTTTGGTGCGGCGAAAGCGGCGAAAACAATAATGACTGGTATTGGGCCGCCTATCAGCTTTACGAAGACCACAACATCGGCTGGCTATTCTGGCCGTGGAAAAAAATGGACACTAAAAATACGCCCTACTCAATCAAACGGCCGGAGGGATGGGATAAAATCGTCGAATTCAGTCGTGGAGGCGAAAAGCCTTCCGCCGAAGAGGCGCTGCGCAGTCTCAATCAGCTGCTCGAAAACGTCAAGCTGGAAAACTGCGACTTTTTTCCGGATGTGGTACAGGCCGTCTTTCGGCGCGTACCGGCGCGCATTCAGGCGGAAAATTACGGTCATGAGGGTGAGGGGCTTTCTTATGCATTGCTCGACCCGACAGGCTTTGCAAAAGTTTACAGGCCGAATGAGCCGGTGCCGATTGTAGAACTGCCGGAAGAGAGCGAGCACGACCGCAAAGCCTACGGCGTGGTGCTGCAGGCGGATGAATGGCTGGCCTACCCGATCAACAGCGCCATCGATCAGGTTCTGAAAGTGATGGTAAAAGCCCGCGCCGAAACCCAGCTGCCGGACATGCACATCGAACTGGACGGCAAAAAGATTGCGCTGGGCAGAAATTACTATCCCGGCAAGTTCTATTTCAATTTCAGCGTGCCTTTTGTAATTCCGAAAGGCAGCCACGAAATCAAGCTGGTCGTCGACGAAGGCAAGTTGACGATCGACTGGTTCGAACTGCAGTAACGGAATCTGCGTGGCGATCATCATCCCCATTGCCGTTGTTTTAACGGCTCTTTATTGCCTGCTCATCGCCGTCTTTTTGTTCGGTCTGGCGATCAAGCCGGTTGACCGTTCACAAGAAAAATTTTCCGTCACGGTCGTCATCGCAGCGCGCAATGAAGAGAATAACATCGGCGGCATTCTCGACGATCTCGTCAATCAGACTTTTGATGCTTCGCTTTTTGAGGTCATCGTTGCCGACGACCATTCGACGGACAAAACGGCGGAACGAGTGCTCTCGTATAGTCGCCGTTACCCTTTTATCAGGCTGCTCAAGGTCGGCGAAATCCCCCCAGCCTTCAGCCCGAAAAAATTCGCTCTGCAGCAGGCGGTGGAGGCGGCGCGCGGCGAGATCATTTTGGCGACCGATGCGGATTGCCGCGTCGGGCCGAATTGGATCCGCGCCATGGTTTCCTTCTTTACGCCGGAAGTCGGATTTGTCATCGGTTTTTCGCAGTTCGGCCGCAAAGGTGAAAAGCAGAGATTTATCGAACGCTTGCAGGCGTTC
Organism: candidate division KSB1 bacterium; assembly: GCA_034505495.1. Taxonomy (NCBI): domain Bacteria; kingdom Pseudomonadati; species Candidatus Zhuqueibacterota bacterium. The sequence goes on from JAPDQV010000012.1 coordinate 21,443, forward strand.
GACTTTTTGACGTTGATGGGAGCAGCGGCGGCCACGACCAATTTGGGAATTCCGCTGGCAGCCAGCGGGCAGAATATGGGCTACCGGAAATCGCTTTTTATGCAGGTGGGCGGCTATCGGCGCGTGGCGCGCCGTGTTTCCGGCGACGACGTTCTTCTTCTGCAACTGTTGCTCCGATTGACCGGTTGCCGAGCGCGTTTTGCCGACGATCCTCTTGCCTTTGCCGTCTCGCAGCCGCAGCCCAATCTGGCTGCGCTCATCAATCAGCGCAAAAGATGGGCGTCGAACGGCGCCTATCAGCTGATACTCAATCCGCTGTTCTTCGCTTATCTGGCGCTGGTGCTGCTCTTTAACCTTTCTTTGGCAGTCGGATTAGTCGGCGCAGCCGTCACGGGCGCCGGAGTTGCAGCCGTTGCCGCCTGCTTTGCCTCCCGCGCCCTGTTCGAGGGTCTGATTGCATTTCGCAGCGCCGTCAAATTTTCACGGACCGATCTGTTGCCTTATTTCCCTTTATGGCTCCTTGTGCAGATTCCTTATATCGTCGGCGTCGGCTTGGCAGGCACCTTCGGTCGGTTTACTTGGAAAGATCGGGTTCATAATGCACAGAATTTGTGAAGCAGCAAAGGATCTATTAAAGCTTTCGGCTATTGCGCTCGCGCTTTCGCCGCTTGCGTTGTTGGCTGAGGATGTAAAATCGCCTTACGGCTTTGCCTACGCCGATGCCTGGATAAACGAGCGGTTAAGTTATGTGATGTATTATAAAGGTCTGCCGACAGCCCGCGCTCTTATTTCGCTGAAGCAACAGAACGGTCGATACATCGCGGAGTTGACCGTGCGGACCCGGCCGATGTTCGATTCGCTGTTCAAAATCAACAACATTTACCGTACCGTTTTCGATCGAGAAGGTCTTTATCGCGTTGACAAGCGGATCGATCAGAAGAATATTCGTCAAGATTTGGTCATCGACTATGACCGAACCGCCTTGCGGGCGCAAGCCGACAATGGGATTTCTTGGCCGATTCAGCCTCAATGCACTCAGCTGCTGGCCATGCTTTATGAACTTCGTGGGCGCAATCCGCAAGCAGGAGAAAAGTTGTCTTTTCTCCTTGACGTCGAAAGCCAACTTTGGCGTATAGAAGCCGTGACCGAGCAAAGCAGCCGAAAAGGGGAACGGCTGTTCGTCTTTGATTTTACCGCGGCAGCTCCGCCTCAACCTCGCCCATGGCGAACCGACTTGCTGACCAATCGGCTCGCCGGTCCGCAATCTCGGCTGCTCATACGCCTCGGGCCGCCGCCGCAAAATTTGCCCATACTTATTTCCTTCGGCGGACCAGACGGTCGAGTCGATATGAAGTTGGAGCGGTGACGACGTGATAGTTTTCGTGATTCCCATTCTATTGTACATCCTTTCGGCTTTGATCCTGCTTCGTCCGCAGCGCCCGCCCCGCGTCGAATGGGAGCCGACGGTGGACGTCATTGTGGCGGCCCGCAATGAGGAGCGGCTGCTGTCGGGCTGTTTGGAGGCCATCGCTCAGCTGGATTATCCGGCCGAAAAGCTGTGCATCTGGCTGGTCAACGATGCTTCGAATGACGGGACGCTCGCCGTCATGGAAAGCTTTGCCTCTATGGGTCGAAATGTCAAAATAGTCAACCTTTTCCCGAACGAAAAAAAGAAACCCGGCAAAGCCGGGGCACTGGCGGAAGCGCTGGCGCGCTCAACTGGCGAGATCGTCTGCATTACCGACGCCGACTGCCGGCCCTCGCCATCTTGGGTGCGCGGTCTAGTAGGCTGCTTTGACGCGACCACCGCAGTCGTCGGCGGGTTGACCCTGCTGCAGCCTGCGCATACCCTCGGACAGGCGGTGCAGGCGCTCGACTGGCTGCTGCTGCTTTCGGCAGCCGCCGGCGTTTCACAGCTCGGTCTGCCGATCTCTTGGGTCGGCAACAACCTCGCCTTTCGCCGCAGCGCTTATCTGCAAATCGGCGGCTTTACGGCGCTGCCGGACACCTTGGTGGAAGATTTTGCCCTCATCCAGGCTGTACGGCGATCCACCTCCCTAAAATGCCGATTCTATCTCATTCCGGAAAGCGTCGTCGTCAGCCGGCCGGCTGAAACTCTGCCGGATCTCTATTTCCAACGCCGACGATGGAGCACCGGCGTGCGCCATGCCCCTCCGATGGGCTTGCTGTTAATGTCGATCGCTTTTGCCGCCCATGCGGCGCCCCTTTTCGCTTTCTTTCGTACACCCTGGGCGGTCGCCCTTTTGGTGCCGAAAGCCGTGGTTGATCTGCTGCTGATACGCCGCGCGCAAAAAGCGGCGCAAGTTGCTGCTCCGTTGCGGAAATTTCTCGCCTTTGAGGTCTACTTCATCATCTATACGCTGGTTTTGCCTTTTCTCATGCTCCTGGATCGCCGTATACGGTGGAAGGACGCCCGATATACCATCGGGAGGTCGGCATGAAATTGCCGCCGATTCTCCTGCACTATTATATCACCGAGCGCTGCAACTGCCGTTGCCGCTTTTGCTCGATTTGGCAAAATCCTGCTGCTCAAGATGCGCGCTTATCGGATGTGGTGACCAACCTGCGCGCCGCCGCCCGCATCGGCGTACGCTTTGTCGATTTCACCGGCGGCGAACCGCTGCTGCATGACGAACTGCCGACTATGCTGGCCGAGGCCAAAAGGCTCGGTCTGCGGACTTCGGTCACTACCAACGGCCTGCGCTATCCCGATATGGCAAAGGAGCTGCGCGGCCGTATCGATTTTCTTCACTTTTCGCTTGACGCTCTGGATGAATCTCTGCATGACGAGCTGCGCGGCCGCCAAGTATTCCGGCAAGTCATGCATAATATCGACCTGGCGCGCACTCTGGGCGAAAAGCCCGATTTATTGTTCACCATAACGCCGCTAAACCGCAATCAGCTGCAGCCTATGATTCGATTCGCGCAAAGAATCGGCCTGATGCTGATCGTCAACCCACTCTTTTCGGCTGAACTGCCGCATCAACCGAACCGCACATTGTTTCGTGAAGTACAGGCGGCAGCGGGACAACCTTTCGTTTACGTTAACCCGGCTTTCCACCGCCTGCGCCGCAACGGCGGCAATCAGCGGCCGGCGCCGCGCTGCCGCGCTGTATCATCGACACTCGTCATTTCGCCGGACAGCTATCTGCTTTTGCCCTGCTATCATTTTCATCGTGAGAAGATTCCCCTCCACAGCGCCGACACAGCAAAAGAGCGATCGCTTTCGGCGCTGGAACAAGCCTGCGCAGGCGCGCTAAGGCAATTCTATGCCCATCGCCAAGGCCGCTTTTCATTCTGTCAAGGCTGCCATCTCAACTGTTACGCCGATCCGTCGTTCGTTTATCGGATGGATGAATATTTTTGGGAGAGCCTAATGGCCAAAATGCGCTATTGGTACGACAAAAACATCTACCGTCGGCTGCATGCAAAGCGGTTCGACCGCCGCCCTGCTCTCGTAATCGCCAAAGAGATCATGAACCGTCAATGATCCCGATTTCCAAAGCCTTTGTCCTACTGCCCTTTCTCGGCTATGCCGAGGTCCATTATCGTCTCTTCGGCCTGCCGAGCCGCTACTTTATGCGCGAGCCGGAAATTATCGCCGATGTTCCCTTTCGTGTGCGGGCCGGTCAACCGTTACCGGTGCTGCTGATGGTAAAAGACGCCGACCGCTATCCCGTAGAGCTCATCCGGCTTGCCGTTCGCGCCGGTTTTGACGACGGACAGTCGATTTTGGTATATGATCAGGAACTGGGTCACTCAGTGCACGAACCGTTTCTCCATCGCCTCTTTTTCTGTACGCTGCCTTTGCAGCGTCGAGGCCGCGTCTACGTCGATGTGGCCATCGACTATATCGTCGAAGGGAAAAAACGGCGCTGCTTCAACGACAACTATCGCCTGACGAGCCATAACCCTTTTGTCGTCACCATCGATGAGAACGCCTGGCCCCGCCTGCCCAACTGGAAGCTGGGTGAAACCCACTGTCACAGCTATTTTTCGAACGATCAAGTAGAGTTCGGGCCGCCGTTGGCGGCTTTGCCGACAATAGCACGAGCGCTCGAGCTGGACTTTATCGCCGTAACCGACCATTCCTACGATTTGGACGACCGCGTCGATGACTATCTCCGCAATGACCCTGAGCTGCCGAAATGGCGCGAGCTGCAGAAAACCGTCGAGCGCCTTAACCGAGGCGAGCCCGAGGTATTGTTCATACCGGGAGAAGAGCTTTCGGTCGGCAACCATCGCGGCCGCAACGTCCATCTTTTGCTGTACGCCGATCCTGAATTTTATGTCGGGACCGGCGACGGCGCCGAGCGGTTTCTCCGCAACAAACCGGAATATTCTTTGCAGGAAGTATTGGATCGACTGGCTCCCCATGCCTTGGCCATCGCGGCGCACCCGCAGACCAAACCGCCGCTGCTGCAAAAGCTGCTGCTTCGTCGTGGTCATTGGAGCCGCCAAGACCTGTCGCTGCCGCGTCTCGACGGCGCCCAGTTTTGGAACGGCAATAAAAAAGAATTCCTGCGCGTGGGCCTGAAACATTGGATCGCACGGTTGCTTGAGGGCCGGAGACTGACTCTTATCGCAGGCAACGATGCTCACGGCAGTTTTAACCGCTTTCGGCAGATCGGCACTCCTCACATTTCCCTGCGGGAAGAAATTCGGGAAATATTCGGCCGAGCGCGAACGGCCGTCCGCATCGACGGGTCATGGACGCTGCAGTCACTGCTGGAGGCGCTGCGCCGCGGCCGCGTTGTCTGCACTGACGGCCCTATGCTCGAAGCGGAATGGGAAAGCGGCTCCACTCTTTACCGCATCGGCGATGAGGCGCCTCCGCTGGCCGGAACGCTGCATCTGCGGTTGGCTTCCAGTCCTGTTTTCGGCGCATTTCAATGCGTTCAGGTCATCATCGGCGACTGCCGGACAAAAAAAGAGACCCGAAAGCGGCTAAAGATACCTTCGGGTCTCTATGATCACTCTCTCTCGCTTCGCCTCGAAAAGCTTCCTCAGGCCGGGTACCTTCGGGTCGAAGCAGTTACCTTAGCAAAAGGTCTGAACTATCACTGTTTCGCCAATCCGATCTATCTGCGCTAAAACAATTTGATCTTGCGGATCATGCGCTTGAGACCGCGGCCGAACACTTCGGGCTCGATCTCGATGTGTCGATCCTCTCCCTCCCCCCGACTGATGGTCTTGATGGTGTCCAAATTCTTCAAATAGTCGTGAATCACAAACCGCTCATAAGCGCTCATCGGCGGAAGAATGACCTTTTCCCGAGTCTGTATCGCCTGATCGGCCATCTTTTGCGCATATCGGCGCAGATTGCCCACCGGGTAGATGCGCAGCTCATAGTCCTCTTCGCTGAGGCGATAAGTTTTGGTCACATACTCGCTTCCCTTGCCGAAATGACGATGGATCAGACGGCGTTCATAAGCGTTCAGATCAGGTAGACAGATCGGTTCGATAGAGTCCGCCAGTTCTTCCTTGATTCTGCGAATGAGGTCCTGAACTTTTTGACTCTTCTCTTCGGTCTGACGTTTGGGTCGGCTGTTCGACCTTCTTCCGCGTCGTCGCGGTTTTTTCTTTTCTTCCGTACTCTCCATAGCTTTTCCTCTCTGCTCTAAAACTCCCTCAACTGCGTTGCAGCAGCTTTTCGTGAATTCCCCCGAACGGACCGTTGCTGAAGGTGACGATCAAATCCCCTTCGCGTCCGTGATCGAGAATAAAAGCAACCATTTCATCAATGTTTAAATAACGGGCTTCTTTGCCGCGTCGGCGCAAATCCTCGGCCAACTTGGCGCTGGAAAACAGTTGATCAGCCGGAGCTTTATCCGGCCGATGCACCGGCGCGGCCAAAATAACATCCGCATCCTGAAAGGCGTCGACGAACTCGTTTTGAAAGACATTGCGCCGACTGGTTGCGGAGCGCGGCTCGTACAGCGCCCATATACGGCGATTGGGATGCTGCGCGCGGAGAGCCGCGAGCGTCTCTTTTACCGCCGTCGGGTGATGGCCGAAATCGTCATAAACCTCCATACCGTGCACCTCGCCGAGCCGTTCCAGACGGCGTTTGACGCCGGAAAAAGAAGCCAACGCGGCGAGAATCGTCTGCTTGTCAATGCCGCAAGCATCAGCCACGGCAATGCAGGCCAAGGCATTGCGGATGTTGTGGGTTCCCGCCAAACCCAGACGCGCCTCTCCCCATAGTTCACCTTTTTTCAGCACCGAAAACTCGACCCCCTGCAGACCGCAACGCCAGGCTGCAGGATACCAATCGTTTTCGGCATTCATCCCAAAGGTAACCACCGGACAAAAAGCGCGCGAGGCGACGTCGCGCACGTTCGGATCATCCCCATTAATTACCAACATTCCTCGGCGCGGAATCAGATTGACGAACCGCCGAAAGGCCGTTTTGATCTCGTCCAAAGAGGCATAGATGTCGGCATGATCGTATTCCACGGCGTTGATGATGCCGATATCCGGCATGTAGCGAAGAAACTTTGCAACTTTGTCAAAAAAAGCCGAGTCGTATTCGTCGCCTTCGATGATAAACTCTTTTCCGTTGCCGAGCTGAAAGCCGCGGCCAAAATTTTTGGGAATACCGCCGATGAGAAAGCCGGGGTCGCGGCCTGCCGAGGTAAACAGCCACGCCAGCAGCGAAGTCGTGGTGGTTTTTCCGTGCGTGCCGGTGACGACGATCGACTGTTTGCCGCGAATGAGAAATTCCCGCACCGCGTCGGGGAGCGAAAGATAGGGAATGCGGCGATCAAGAATCTCTTCAATCTCTACATTACCGCGGGAGATGACGTTGCCCACGATGACCAGATCAGGCGGCGGCGTCAGGTTCTCGACGCGAAAGCCGGAAATGACCGGAATTTGCTGCTCGTGCAGAAAATCGCTCATCGGCGGATAGACGTTTTCATCCGAGCCGTACACCTCATAGCCTTTCTGCTTGAGCAAAGCGGCTAAAGAACCCATTGCCGTACCGCCGATCGCCAGAAAATAGATGCGCTTGATTTCCTGCAGCACCATCATAAACGGCTTTCCTCCTCAGAGATAAAGCGCATCATGGCCGTATAGAACCGGGTGAGCGGAAAGCCGACGACGTTGTAAAAGCATCCTTCGATGCGATCGGCAAAAATCGCGCTCTGATCTTGAATGCCGTAAGCACCGGCTTTGTCGAACGGACTCTGTGTTCGCACATACCGATCGATTTCCCAATCAGCCAAAGGCCGAAAGTGCACGGTCGTCATCTCATAATCGGTGATGGTTCGATTGCTTGGACGATCGACCAGCGCAAAGCCGGTATAGACTTGGTGCGAACGTCCCGCCAAACGCCGCAGCATCATACGGGCTTCCTCTTCATCCCGCGGCTTGCCCAAAATTTCGCCGTTGAGCACCACGACCGTATCGGCGCCGATGACGATCCCCCGCTCCACTTGCGCAGCCACCTGCTGCGCTTTGGCCTGGGAAAGCAGACGCACATGTTCGACAGGATCGTCCACCCGCACCGAATCCTCGTCGAACCGGCTGGGAATGATCTCAAAATCGAATCCCATAAGGTGCAGCAGCTGTGCCCGACGGGGTGACTGCGAGGCCAAGACAAGTTTTTGCGAAAAAAGCTTTTGTTCGATGTCATTCATAGGCTGCGGTCTTGGCTGTCGAGCATAATCGTAACCGGTCCGTCGTTAATGATTTCTACCACCATATGGGCGCCGAAGGCGCCGGTCTCGACTTTTAGGCCGCTGCGCCGAAGACATTCAACAGTATAGTCGAAAAGCGGCTGAGCCTTGTCCGGAGGCGCGGCATCCGTAAAACCGGGACGACGACCGCGCCGCGTGTCGGCGTATAAAGTAAATTGAGAAACGGCCAAAATCTCGGCGCCGATATCCATCGCCGAGAGATTGAATTTTCCCGCTTCATCTTCAAAAATACGCAGATTGACAATTCTTCCGGCCATCGCTTCGGCGACCCGCTCATCGTCCTGATGAGCGATGCCGATGAGCGCCACCAGGCCGCGGCCGATTCGGCCGAGAACTCGTTCATCAACAACAACCGATCCCCGTGATACTCTCTGTAAAAGCGCTCTCATTCTTTGATCGGCTTACTAGTTCCACCTGCCTGCATAAATGGCAAACAACCCCAAAACCATACAAAGCTTGAGCAGTACGCTCATGCAGGCGAGCGCTTTTCTTCGGGAGGTCAGCCAAAGGGCGATAATGATGCCTGCGAAAATCAAGTCGATTACCAACACAATATACAAATACCATCGTCCGTAAAGTCCCAAAGCAAAAGGGAAAAAAGAAAAGGCGATCAAGTCCAGCAGTACGACGGTAGCCAACAGCTTGGCCGGTTCATTTCCATGACGGACGGGCAACGTCATGGCCGCAAAACGACTGTCGCCTTCGATATCCTCCATGTCCTTTATGATTTCCCTGGCAAAATGTACGAAAAAGGCAAAAATCGCCGGCACGATGGCTTTTCTTGGGGAACCTGCGGCAACTCCGCCGTAAAACATGGCCATCGCCGTCGTCAGACTGACCAACAAATTTCCCAACAAGACCATGCGCTTGAAAAAGGGGCTATAGACGATGAGGAGCAATGAAGCAACAATGACCAAAACAACGGCTGCGCGGTTAATGCCGAAGCTTAAGGCAATACCGAGAAAAAAGAAAATAGCGGCGAACCAGAGAGCTTCGGACCGCTCGATCTTGCCGCTCGGCAGGGGTCGATTAGGCCGGTTGATACGGTCGATTTCAATATCAAAATAGTCATTGATCGCATTGGCGGCTGCCGTTATCAAAGCGGCAGACAACGCAGCGAACCAAACCGACCTACCCGTTTTCGAGGCATCGGCTATATGGGCAGCCAAACGAACGGCGATAAAGGCAATGACAACATTTACGGGGCGCGAAAGGTGAAAAAAGCCTCGTACTTTTGCAAAGAACTTGGCGATAGGAACTCCTTACATTCTTCTATTCTAATAAATGTACCATCCAAGCCAAAAATAATCAAGTTGTATTTAGACGGGATTAGGGATATCGATAAACTCTACCTGCACACCGAACTGTTTCGCAACCAGATCACCAAGGGCACGGATTCCCGGCTTTTCCGTTGCGTAATGTCCGGCAGCGATGAAATGAATCCTGCCTTCCTTTGCCAGATGCAGCGTAGCCTCCGAGGCTTCGCCGGTAATGTAAACATCCAAGCCGCAGTCAATCGCCTCGACGATCGAACGGGGCGCGCCGCCCGAACAAATGCCGATGCGTTCGACCCGTTCCGGCCCATAGGAAAAGACCAACGGCTCAGTGCCATAGTATGCCCGTACTTTTGCTTGGAACTCGGCAAAAGGAATCGGGTGAACCTTTCCCTGCAGCCCGACCTCGGCAAATTCCTGCAAGGCTTCGACTCCCAAAGCCGACGCCGCCAGGGCATTGTTGCCGATCTGCGGATGTTTGTCCAATGGCAAATGGTAAGCCAGCAGAGTTATCTCATCGCCAAGCAACAGCTCTATGCGACGCCGAAATCCGCCCTTGATGACCAGACTATTCTTTTCCCACAGAATACCGTGATGAACGATGATCATGTCCGCCCCTTTTGCCGCAGCCTTGGTAAACAGTTCGGCGGATGCCGATACTCCGGTCACAATGCGTTCGACTTTATTTTTGCCTTCAACCTGCAGACCGTTCGGCCCATAATCTTTGAATTGATCGACCTGCAGGTAATCGTTTAAAAAAAGAATAATTTCATCGCGAAGCGCCATAAGTTATTTCTCCTAAAGTTGGATATCTTGTTGAGTCGTGGGTTGGTTCATTGAAAATTCATAGTCGAAATTAAGGTGAGTTTAAATCACTGTATGCTATTGCATCGGTCTTTTTTCTTGACATTAAAATAACCATTTTATAGATTTTTATAAAAGAATACGGGAAGGAGAAAAGCCCTGCAGGCTTGTGCCATATTTGCCCCTACGGAAAGCTTTTTCCATCTCATTCTCAACCGGACCCAACCTCAAACAATACCATTAATTCATCATTAACTCAAGAGGTTGCCATGAAATCGATATTCGTTCTCACCGTTCTGACATTTTTCCTGTTTTGTTCGATTTCTCGTCAAAACAAAGTCGTGTTGTTTAATGGCCGGAATTTCGACGGCTGGACTCTGTTTGTGCCGGGCGACAGCGTTGACGTCGCCGCGGTTTGGTCGATCAGAGACGGAGTAGTCCATTGCAAGGGTGTACCCAACGGCTATATGCGCACCAACCAAGTCTATTCGAACTACAAGCTGCATTTGGAATGGCGTTGGGTTGAAACGCCGACCAACAGCGGCGTGCTCCTTCACTGTCAGCCGCCGGACCAGGTTTGGCCGAACTGCATCGAATGCCAGTTGATGGCCGGAAATGCCGGCGATTTTGTGCTCATTGGACCAGGCCGCATCACGGTCGGGGATTCGACCTACGAAAATAAGGGGCAGTTTTTAATCATCAAGAAAAAGCACGAAAGCAATGAAAAACCGTCCGGCGAGTGGAACAGCTACGATATCGAGGTGCGCGGCGGTTCGATCAGCTGCTATGTCAACGGGATGATGCAGAACAACGGCGTCAATGCCTCGCTGAACTCGGGCTATATCGGTCTGCAGAGCGAGGGATCGCCGATCGAGTTTCGCAATATTTATCTGGTTCAGTTTGAATAAGACTCAATCACGACTACCGCTTAATCACCACAGCATTCCAATTACCTTTTTCCGGACATATAAAAGGCAGCTGTCGTGATGATCCGAATAAGAAAGGAGGCCGTTATGAAAATCAATCTCGCGTTGTTTACTTTCATGCTCGTCGTCTCGGCAGCTGCGCAACCAAAGCCGGGAAAGTGGTACTGCATCGAAGCCGCCTATGAGGGAAATGTCGTCGAGGACTTGGATGCGGTTTTCGAAATTCTTGACCAGGAATATTATGAAGCCTCTTTCAAAAAGGGATCTGAAACCGGACGGGTGAAATCATTGTACACTTTTTCACCCGCCAAAGACACGCTTTATTCTGAGCTGACAACCACTGCCCCATCCACTTACAGCAGCGGATCGTCTTGGGGAACTAAGCTTTATTACGAATTTTCGCTTAGATGCTCGCAGGAATTATGGGAAAAAGTCGGACAAACTGCACTGGGGTGGGGATTACCGCCGGTGGGCCGAAAAAAATGTTTCATTTTAATTGAAACTCGAGACAGCCTGCTGGTTTTGCGCAGCGGGAACGGTAAAACCCGCTTGACCTATACCCATGGAGCCAAACGAGCTCCGCACAACCCGGTGCTCTTTGCCGTTAATATGGATGTTCAGCTGCAATTGGGGAATTTCAAACCGCAGGCAGGGGATTCGGCGGCTGTAGAGATCAACCTGCCTGACGGTAACCTGCGAGTGATCCTGCAGCGCCGAAATTCAACGAACATTTATGAGGGGGAGTATGACTTTCCGCCGACTAAAGTCGGCAGCGAGATCGTTTACCGTTTCAGCCGATGGAACGCTGCCGCCGGGGAATGGGTCGCTGAAAGAGAGCCGCGCCGGTTTACGCACGAAGGCGGAAAAATAAAACTGCCCGTCGCATTTTTTGATCAGCAGACGAATGTTTATCCTCTCGCAGACATAGCGGTAATTGAAAACGAAAAGAAAAAGGATTCGCCTGCCGCCGCTTACGATATTCATAAAAAACGGTGGTTGATCGTCTGGCGGGAGACGAGCGATAATCCGACCGCCCTATGGGGCCGTTTCCTCGATCAAAACGGGCCTGCAGGCGATCCATTCGAAATTTTCAACAACGGTGCCTTTCGGCTTTACAGCCCGCAAGTTGAATATCTCGCCGGCAGCAAGCGGTATTTGATCGTTTGGAGCGACTCCCGTGTCGCAAAATCCGACATTTACGGTATTCTGATCGATGGCGACGGCAATAAAGTTTTCGTCTCTCGTTCTCTTGCCGGAGGAGAATTTGTCATCTGCAACCACGACAGCAGCCAGTATTCCCCCAAAATATCCTATAATAAACAACGAAAAACCGTACTCTGCGCATGGGTCGACGGCCGAAATGCCAGAATAAGCGAAGGCGGATGGACGGCTAACAGCGACATCTATGGTCGGCTGTTAAATGAAAACGGTGATTTTGCACCCCCAGGCGATCCGAATGACTCTCGATTTGCTTTGCCGATTGCCGTTTCGCCGGATCACGAGGAAACGATGCCGGATGCAGCGTATCTCGGCCTGCACGGAGGTAAAAAAATCGATGAATGGCTGGTGGTCTATCTTCGTTATACCCTCTCAGGCAACGAAATCGGCATCTGGGGAGTACGGCTCGCCGGCGCCGACGGCAGCCGATTGGATACATGGGGCAGACCGGTCGGCAATCATCCGCTCTTAAAAGCTGCCGATCGAAATTCGGCGCCTTGGCTGCCAGAGTTCCCGATCAGCGGGCAGAGCAGTAACGGCACTATGCAGATCTGCAGTACCGTCGGCGGCTTTGCAGATTATGTAGGCTCACCGCATGTTGCCGCCAACGATGAAACCTATGACATGCCGAACCTGCCTGCTCAAAAACATATCAATCCTTTGCCCGAATGCATGGTGGTGTGGACGGCTTATCAAAACAATGGTGCAGATATCCTGGGACAAAGAGTCAGCTATTTCCCCGATGCCGAGGCATTTGCGCGGGGTTTTAAACCACAGGTCGAAGCAGACACTTTGACCTCTGTCGTTTTATTGGATCAAAAAGGCAAACCGGCTGATACCGGAAGCTGGAAAACCTGGCCGGATTTTCCCATCTGCACTGATCCTTATAATCAAGAATATAACGGCATTGATTACAATCAACAAGACGGGACATTTTTAACCGTTTGGAACGATTATCGGGGCAATCAATGGGACGGCAGTTGGGGAAGCGAACCGAACTGGTATCCGCCGCCGGCAGATATTTACGGTCAACGGATGCGCGTCATGCCGCACGATACTCTGTTTACCTTAGTTGACGAGAGCGGCAATCCGGGCGCCTCACCCTTGATCAATACAACAATTTCCGGCTCTGAAGCAAATGAAGGCATGTTTTCATACCCTGTCGTTACCTACGGCATGCATGCAAACGAATTTTGCATCGCTTACCGCTATGCCGGCAGCCCGGAACAGAGCAATATCCATGCAGCCTTTTTCAACGGCAAATCGACAATACCGGAGGAGGAACCGGACACTCGGGTATCCGCAAACGCTTCTGTCGTCTCTTTTACTTTGCATCAAAACTACCCGAATCCATTCAATCCAAACACCGAAATCCGCTTTGCATTATCACGGTCGGCCCCCGTTCGATTGAGCATATATAACAGCCTGGGGCAACTGGTAACCGTTCTATGCGACCGCTTGTATGATGCAGGCGACTATCGATTGAGTTGGAACGGCACCGACTATGAAAATCGCCCGGTCTCAGGCGGCATTTATTTCTGTCGCTTGGAATCCGATACCCAGGTCAAAACCATCAAAATGGCATTGATCAAATAATTAGAAGCCAAGGGATAATCGCCGATAGGTCGGAAAAGCCCCTTGGCTTTTGCTTTAAAAAGATCTGCCAAACAGAGTTGCACGCCGGCCTATTGTACAATTTATGTTCGGTGTCTTAAAAGGCGCATAATAGAAACGATGTATTATCTCTAAAAAACGAATGCTTTTTAGAGGTGCTCATGTCCGAGTTCTTCAACAGCCTGATTCTCCTTTTGTTGCCCTTTATCCTATTTGCGCAAAGGCAGGACGTCAACTATGAGGAATCCCGAGTTCCTACTTATACGCTGCCGGAACTCTTGCGTTGCCGTGACGGCTCGCCGGTTAACGACGCGCAGACCTGGCTCTACAAACGTCGCCCGGAAATCTATGCGCTGTTCGCTGAACACGTATACGGGAAAATGCCCGAGAAACGGGTCAAGATCAAATGGCAAGTGTTGGAAAAGTCCAATTCGGCTCTTGACGGGGCGGCCATGCGCAAACAAGTGCGCATCTTTCTGCTGGGGAAAAAAGAAGGGCCCTTTATGGACCTGCTTCTTTATACCCCAACGGGGGAAAAATCGTCCCCCGTCTTTTTGGGTTTGAATTTCAACGGCAATCACACGGTCATCGACGATCCGGCGGTGCGGCTGCCGGAGAGCTGGGTGCCCAACGATCCAAAATTCGGCATCACGGATCATCGTGCAAAGGAGGCCAACCGCGGCGCCGCCGCCTCACGCTGGCCGATCCGTGAAATTATTGCCCGCGGCTACGGAATAGCTACAATCTATTACGGCGACATCGACCCGGATGACGAAGGCCGTTTCGACAACGGCATCCATCCCTATTTTTATGCAAAAGGGCAGGCGCAGCCCGAGCCGGATGAGTGGGGATCCATTTCCGCATGGGCGTGGGGGCTGTCGCGCGCCATGGATTACCTGGAGAATGATCCCGATGTCGACGGCGATAAAGTGATCGTTTGGGGCCATTCGCGGCTCGGCAAGACGGCTTTGTGGGCAGGAGCCTCGGATCCGCGTTTTGCCATGGTCATTTCCAATAATTCCGGCTGCGGCGGCGCGGCACTGTCCCGTCGGCGCTTCGGCGAAACCCTCAAAATCATCAACACCACTTTTCCGCACTGGTTCTGCGACCATTTTAACCGCTACAACGATGCCGAAGACGATTTGCCGGTCGATCAGCACATGTTGATTGCTCTGATCGCCCCGCGGCCGGTCTATGTTGCAAGTGCCGAGAATGATCTTTGGGCTGATCCGCGCGGCGAATTTTTAGCCGCAAAATACGCCTCGCCGGTCTATCGGTTGTTCGGCCTGCAGGGACTTGCTGCAGAAGAAATGCCTCCAGTCAATCAACCGGTCATGGGGTCGATCGGCTACCACATCCGCAGCGGCGGTCACGACGTGACACTTTACGATTGGCAACGTTTCATGGACTTTGCCGATCTGTATTTTTAAACTGAAACAGAAGAAGAAACGGAAATGACTAATAATCGAATCTTAACTCTGCTTGCCGCCGCTCTTTTGCTCTTTTGCCGCAAAGACGCTCCTCCTGGCAAGGAGCTCTCTTTTAACATGATGCAGACGACTCGCTCCTGGAGGGCCGAAAACGGCATCGACGCGCAACTGACGGCTTCTTTCAGCTATCCGCACTTTTACGGCAATGCGGCGGCGGATTCACTCAATCGCTTTGTCAAGGAGCTCATCGTCGTTCATACTTTGAACGAACCGGCTGATGTCGAAATTGAAGATGCGGCACAATGGTTTGTCGATCAATTTCGTGAGTATATAATAAAAAGTGACTACAGCCAAAACTGGGAATTAAAGATTTCGATCGATGTGATCTATCAATCGCCGAAAGTATGGACTCTTCGGCTCGATACTTATCGCTTTACCGGCGAGGCGCACGGCAACTCCTATGTTGAGCTCATTGTCTTCGATCCGCGCAATGGTCAAAGACTTCTGCCTGAAGATTTTACCGATCGTAGGGAAGCATTGCTGTTACAGCAAGTTGCGGAGAGTAAATTCCGTGAACAACATCAAATTCCGGCTGATGCTTCGCTGGAGGAAACCGGCTTTTGGTTTGAGGAGGACCAATTTTATCTCACCGGCAATTTCGGCGTCACAAAGGAAGGATTCCTTTTTATTTATAATCCGTATGAAATCGCCCCCTACGCACTCGGACGAACAGAGCTGCTCATCACTTGGGAAGAATTGCGGCCCTTTTTAAAGCCGACTAATCCTCTAAGCGATACCATCGATCAATCAACGGAGTGAGATCGATCGGCCGCTCTTTGTGGGTGAACTCGTTGGTGTGGGGGTCATACCGATACTCTTCCCCCCACCTTTTGCCATAGCGCATGATTTGCCGCACGGCATCGACGATAAAGTCGAGTTCCGCATCCGTCATCGTCGGGTGAATGGAGATGCGCACCCAACCCAGCTTGGCCGAGAGATCGCCGCGATCGATGCGGTCGGTCATCTCTTTTGATCTTGTCGGATCGACGTGCAGCAGATAATGGCCATAAGTTCCGGCGCAGGAACAACCGCCCCGCACCTGTACGCCGAATCGGTCATTGAGCAGGCGCACCATGAGGTTATAATGCAGATTATGCACATAGAGGGAAAAAATTCCCAGCCTTTCGGTGACATTGTCCGCAAGAATATGGATATCGGGCAGAGAACGCAGGCCGTCGAACAGCCGCTCTACCTGCTCTTTTTCGCGGGCAAGGATGGCTTCGACCGTCATTTGCTCCTTCAGCCGGATGGCCAGGGCGCCGCGGATCGCCTGGAGAAAGCCCGGCGTTCCGCCGTCTTCGCGCAGCTCGATGTCGTCGATGAAATGGTGTTCGTGCCATGGATTGGTCCATAAAACCGTGCCTCCTCCCGGCTGATCGGGAACGCGGTTCTTGTAAAGCTCTTTGTCAAAGATCAGCACGCCGGACGACCCGGGGCCGCCGAGAAATTTATGCGGCGAAAAATAGACGGCGTCGAGCTTGGCCTCTTCATCTCCGGGATGCATGTTGATCTCGACGTAAGGCGCGGCGGCGGCATAATCGATAAAACACCAGCCGCCGTAACGGTGCATCAGGCGGGCGAGCTCATGCACCGGCGTGATGATGCCGGTCACGTTGGAGGCTGCGGTAAAGGCGCCGAACTTGATCGGCCTGTCGCGATACTTTTTTAGTTCATCTTCGACGCGATTCAGATCGATCAGTCCGCGCTCATCCGGCGGCACGATGACGACCTCGGCAATCGTTTCTTCCCACGAAGTCTGATTCGAGTGATGCTCCATGTGAGAAATGAACACTACCGGACGACAACGGACGTTG
>JAPDQV010000012.1:38316-93245 GCA_034505495.1 candidate division KSB1 bacterium
AGGCAGCCGTAAGCCGAGGATGCGCTGAAACTTGTTGACCGCGGCCGTCATGCCGAATCCCGCGTTGATGATCACGTCGTTCGGCCCGGCACCGCAGTGGCGCTTAATGATGCGGTGCGCTTCCTGATACGCCAAAGTCATCGAGGTGCCGGTTACGTTGGTTTCCGTGTGCGTGTTGCCGACAAACGGCCCGAGATCATGCATCAGCTTTTTCTCGATCGGGCGATAGAGCCGACCGCCGGCGGTCCAATCGGCGTAGACCATCTTTACCATGCCGTAAGGTGTTTCGTATTGTTGGTCAATGCCGATGATGTGCTTTCGAAAACGAGTCCAATCCATAAAATGAACCTTGTTGATTAATAACCGTTAAACAGTCTGCGCTACAAGATGCTGTTTCAAGACGCGCCGGAAAATAACATTTTCCTCTGAACCGACAAACCGATTTTTACTGCATATAAATAGCCGGCCTTATGTTTGCACAAAAATCGAAAGCACGTCTTGCAAAATGAGGGTGGTATATATACCTTTATTGAATCCGTAAAAAAACGAGGAACCGCGGCGATGCGTTATGCGATTATCTCCGATATTCACGGCAACTTGGCGGCTCTGCAGCGGGTTCTGGAAAGAATCGATGAAGAAAACTGCGACCGCATCATTTGTCTGGGCGATGTGGTCGGATATGGTCCATTTCCGAACGAGTGTTGCGAACTCGTACAAAACCGAGCGGCGATTACCCTATGCGGCAATCACGATGCGGTTGCCGGCGGCCGCATTCGTCCCGATTTTTTTACCGTCTATGCGGCGCAGGCGATCCACTGGACGCTCGGCAGACTCAATGAGGCTAATCAACGCTTTTTGGCAGGTTTACCGCTCATCCAAAGAGAAGGAAACCTGATATTCGTCCATTCCACTCCTCAAGAACCCGAAGAATGGCACTACCTGACTTCGATCGCCCGCGCCGGCCGCGAGTTTGAATCGTTTTCCGAACAGATCTGCTTTATCGGTCACACGCACATGCCGACCGCTTGGGTGCAGGTTGACGGCGTCATCGAGCGCCGCACTGCGGAATTTCTCCGCATCTTGCCTGAAGAGCGGTATATCATCAATGTCGGCAGCGTCGGCCAGCCGCGCGACAACAACCCCGATGCTTGTTTCGGCATTTGGGACGATGAACGCAGCGAGTTCCGCCTTATACGCACGGCTTATGACATCCGCGCCACCCAACAGGCGATGCGCGAACACCGGCTGCCGGATTTCCTTATCGAAAGACTGGCCTATGGCCGATAACGCAAAGGAATATTGACTATGTTTGTCGACGAGCAAGTGCAAAATAAGCAGATGGTTTTTTCCGAAGCCACGTTCGAGAAAATTTCACGAATCGTCGCCGAGTTGAATAAACGGTTGAAAGCCCGTGCCTGCATTTTTGCCGACATGAACGGCTATATCGTCAATTACAGCGGCAATCAGCCGGAATTCGACGTACACGCTTTTACCGCCGTGGCAGCCGGCAGCTTTTCCACCGCCAAGGAAATGGCACTGATGGTAAGCGGTAAAAAGCATTTCGAGCACGTCTTTTTCGAAGGCACCGACCGCCATGTTTACATGTGCAGCGTCGGAGATGATTACTTGATGATCATCGTTTTCGGACAACAGACACCGGTCGGCTTTGTACGCCTGCTGACCCATCATGCCGTCGAGAAACTCGCCGAGTATCTTGAGAGCCTGCGGCGCAGTACCCGACAGGTGCAGAGTTTTATCGACGCCGATTTCCGGCGCAAGTTGGATCATGAGCTGGATCGCGCCTTCGGCCTCTCCTAAGGACCTCCCATGTACATCGATTGGAAGAATCAGGAAATTATTTTCAAGATCGTCTATTATGGGCCAGGTCTGGGCGGTAAGACGACTAATTTGGAATACATACACTCCCGGCTCGATCCCACCTGCCGCAGTGAATTGATTTCCTTTAAAACCAGCGTCGAACGCACGCTCTATTTCGATTTCATTCAGATCGAAACGCGTGCAATCAACGGCAAGCGGCCGCGCTTCAATCTCTATACGGTGCCCGGTCAGGCCCAGTACGGCTTTGGCCGCAAACTGGTCTTGAATGGTACCGACGCTCTGGTTTTTGTGGCCGACTCTCAGGAGGGGCGTATGGACGACAATCTTGCCAGTCTTCAGGACTTGGAAGAAAAGCTGGCGCTTTACGGCCGCTCTCTGCGCTCCGTTCCGTGGCTCATCCAATACAACAAACGCGATCTGCCCAGCGCGTTGAGTTTGCCGTTGCTGCAAAAGAGGCTCAATTTTTTTAATGTCCCCTACATTGAAGCAGTGGCTGTAAAGGGAATCGGGGTCATGGAAACTTTGCGCCTAGTCATCCAGCTGGCAGTGCAATCCTATACAGTAAGCGAACAACCGGAAAGATTGACGCAGGCCCGCGAATAGCTCTGCCTGTGAGACGAAAGAATAATGACACGCAAAAAAAACACGCTGCCTATTGAGGAGCAGAAACCACCCCTTTTGGCAACCATCTCGTGGATTCTGTACGATTTTGCCAACACTGCCTATTCGATGAACGTGGTGTCGCTCTATTTCAGCACTTGGATCATCATCGAGCTGGGGCGGCGCGATATTTGGGTTTCGTTGGTCAATTCTCTGTCGATGGCATTGGTGGCCGTCACCCTTCCGGTGTTGGGCGACTGGTCGGATCGACGGCAATCCAAGCTGAAGGCTCTGCTGATCTTTACCCTTGGCTGTATCGGCGGCACTTTTTTTATGGGTGTCGTCGGCAAAGGGATCTCCGATGCAGGAATCGTGGTGCCGATCGTCTTGATTTTGTATGTCATTGCCAACTATAGCTATCAGGGCGGCCTCGTTTTTTACAACGCCCTGCTGCCGGCCGTCAGCACACCGAAAACTTTAGGTCGTGTATCAGGATACGGTGTCGCCATCGGCTATTTGGGTTCGGCGGCAGGACTGTTGGTCGGCGGCATTTTCGTCGACGGCAGCCTTTTCGGCTGGAAGATCGCCGGCATGGAAGCGGGAGGGCGCGCCGCAGCGTTCATTCCCACGGCGCTGCTGTTCTTGATTTTTGCGCTGCCGGTTTTTATTTTTGTTCAGGAACCCAAAACGGCTGAAAAACTCAAAAAATGGACGGCGGCAGATTCCTATCGCCAGGTCTGGAAATCTCTCAAAGATACGCAAAAATATCCCGGATTGCTGCGCTTTCTGGTTGCCAAGTTTTTATACGAAGACAGCATCGAGACCATCATCATCTATATGGGCGTTTATACGCAGGCAGTCATCGGCTTTTCGTCGGCCGAATCGACCAACTTTTTCATTTTGCTGATTCCTGCGGCCGTGATCGGTTCGGCCCTGTGCGGTATCTTGACCGATCATTTCGGACCCAAGAAAACGCTCGTCGGCGTCATTCTCGGCTGGGTCGTCTGCTGCAGCGGTGTGGTATTGACTGCCCACAGGCCGTTGTTCTGGATCCTCGGCGCCCTTATCGGCGCCTTGATGGGTTCCACCTGGACAGCCGCACGGCCTCTGCTCATCACTCTGGCGCCGAAAGAACGTTTGGGAGAATTCTTTGGTCTGTACGCCCTTTCCGGTAAAGCGGCGGCCATTATCGGACCGTTGATCTGGAGCGGTGCCGCCCGCCTTGCGGAACCCTATGGTCAAGCCGTAAAGTATCGCGTCGCCTTGGCAACGCTTACACTCATCATGTTTGCCGGAATGATCGTCCTGCTGGGTGTTCCGGACCTGCACCGGCAAATAAAACTGAATGAACAAGTCCAATCAATAGAGATGAGCGCATGAAAACCTCGGCAGCTATTCCTGCGGTTTTGATTTTCTACACTGCCTGCCTTTTGCAGGCGCAGCAAACGAGCAAAACGAGCGAATATTTGTTGGGCAAGGAAGAATCCCTGGAAATGGTGGTTGCGATTTGGGGTGAAGTCAAATCGCCCGGCGAGTATCGAGTCCCCTACAATACCAATCTTGTCGAATTAATTTCCATTGCCGGCGGCCCCACGCAGAATGCCAGGCTTTCAAAGGTTCGCATCACCGGTAAAGCAGGTGCTTGGAAGACCAATCCCGAAACGCTTGAAGCCGTGATCAAAGACTCTGCCGAGCCGTTGGACGAAGAACAGCTCAAACGGCGGCTGGAAACAGTCTCACGCAAAATCGTGGAATATAATGTAAATAGATATATGAGCGATCCGCAAATGGTGACGCCGCCGCCGATTCTCCAGCCCGGCGATGTGGTTTTTGTCGATACCGACGCGTGGTTTCGCAGCCGAGAAATAATTCGGGCGGTTCATGAAGTGGCCCTTATCGCCACAGTCTATGTTTGGTACTTGAGAGCGGTCAAGTAGAGGACTGTCGTTGAGCTTGAGCGAAAAAGAACAAGTTCCCCTCACCGCATTTTTCGAAATCCTCTTGCGGCGCAAGTGGATTTTTGTCGCCTGCATCGCGGCGACACTGCTGCCGGCGCTTTATTACAACGCAACGGCAGTGCGGGTCTACGAGTCGACTGTTTCCATTATCTACGACAACCCGCGACAGCCGATAACGGCCGCTCCGCAGGTTCTCAAATATCCGCTCAAGGAATCTCTGCTCAACCAGATTCAAGAGATCAAAAGCCGATCGGTGGCGCTCGAAACGGCGGCTGCCTTGCCGCAATGGGCTAAAGATCTTTTTCCGCTTCCGAAAGACAGACCGCCGGATTTTGATCAGACCGCCTATATTGCTGCCGTCATCCGCAACAACCTCGAAGCCGTGCCGATTGCCGAATCGGACGTCATTCAAATTCGAGTGCGCGCCGAGCGGGACCCTGCCTTGGCCATGACAATTGCCAACACTTTGTGCGAAGTGTTGCGCGATCGTAACCTGCGCATCCGCCGCGAGGGAGTGAGCGACATGCGGGCCTTTATCGAAGAACAGCGCCAAGCGTATCGTAAAAAGCTGGATGAGGCGGAAGCGGCGCTTCGGCGATTCAAAATCGAGAACCGTGTGACCGCATTAGATAAAGAGGTTGAGGAAGAACTGCAGCTGGCGAAAAATATCGAGCTGCAGTATCAACAGGCGAAAAACGAACGAATAAAAACCGAGCAGTATCTGCGCAGCCTTGAGGGCGAGATCTCCCGCCGGCAGCAAAATTTGGCTCCGTCCATCACCAATCTTTCCAATCAGATGATCCAGCAGTTAAAGGCTAAACTGGCGGAGCTTCAGGACAGTTATATTCGGCTGCAGCTGCAGGGAGTTCCCGAAAACAACCCCAAAATGGCCGACATGCGGCGAGAAATCGATCAGTTGCGGCAGACGCTTGCGGAAGAAGCGCGCCGTTTCGCGGAAAGCGAGCACCTGATCGATCCGGTTTCGCAGATTGCCTCTCTGTATCAAAACCGCATCGACCAGGAGCTCAAGCTGGAGATGCTGCAGGCACAGGAAAAGTCTCTCGCCGCCTCTCTTGCTCAATATGAAAACGCCCTGAGGCGCCTGCCCGAAAAAGAGTTCGAGTTGGCGCGTTTGACGCGCGAACGCGATTTGGCCAATAATCTCTACTTGATGCTCTCGGAGCGGCATGAAGAGGCGCGCATCAACGAGGCGGAACGCATCGGCAACATGCGGATTATCGATGCCGCACAGCTTCCGAAAGAGCCGGTGCTGCCGCGGATCGGCTTGAATCTGGCGATCGCTTTCATGTTGGGTTCAACCATCGGCTTGGGACTGGCATTTTTCGTCGAATCGATCGATACGACGCTCAAAACGCCCGAAGACATCGAGCGGCGGTTGGGACTTCAGGTATTGAGCTCGATCCCGCATTTGCGCCGCAGTGGAAGCTCAGCAGGACAGGAAAAAAGCGTCGGTGAACCAATCGAACTTATTACCTACAGTCAACCGGGTTCCCCGGCCGCCGAGGCATATCGTACTCTGCGCACCAACCTCCAGTTCTCTCATTTATCAAAGAAACTCACCACAGTAATGATATCCAGTTCCGGGCCGCAGGAAGGCAAGTCTACCACATCGGCCAACCTCGCGGTTGTTTTGGCGCAGATGGGCATGCGGACGCTGTTGATCGACGCCGACCTGCGCCGGCCGACCATTCACAAGATTTTTTCCGTCAACCGCGAGCCCGGCCTGGCGGACATCCTGCAGCACTGCCGGACCAGCAGCATTATGGGACCGCAGAACGGCGACGATCTTGAATCGGAGATTGACCTCAACGGCGGCGGTCCTCTGGCAAAAGCGTCGATCGGTGCGAGAAAGGCCGTACAGCAGGTTGCTTCGCTCGACGTGGCTTTGACCGCGGCTATTCATAAAACCCGCGTCGAAAATTTGGACGTCTTGACCTGCGGCGAGCTGCCTCCGAATCCTTCTGAACTGTTGGCCGGCGAGAGCATGAAGGATCTTCTGGCTCTGGCGTCGGAAAAATATGAATACGTTATTCTCGATGCGCCGCCGGTCATCGCCGTAACCGATGCGGCGGTGCTCTCCCCCTTCGTGGATGCCGTTCTTCTGGTCATCGAATCGGCGCGCAATGACCGCGACATTATCCTCAAAGCGAAAAAGCTTCTCGATCATGTCGGGGCAAACATCGTCGGAGCGGTGCTCAATAATGTCAAGGCCCGCAACCTCTACGGCGGCTACGATTACTATTACACCTACTATTCCGAGCACGGCCGATCTTCTCAGAGCAAGACCAAGATGCAATCGGGAAAGGCATGACGCCTCGAAAAGTCATCCCCTTTTTAGGGATCGGCATATTTTGCAGGGCAACGTAAAAGGAAAAGGTCGTGACCAGTTTGAGGCGAAAAGCGATCGACAACGCGCTCAAAGTGATCGATATAACGATCATGTCGGTCACTTTTTTGTTCTCCTTGTATTGTTTTTCGCCGAGCGACATCCCCAGTCGTTTCCTTGACTTTCTCTCCTACAAACTGTCGTTGATCAATCTGATTGCTCTGGTCGCTTTGGTATACGGCTGGATTTCCCTTTTTTCCCAGTTCGGCCTGTATGAATCACGACGATTCGCCAATCTGGCCAAAGAGATGTTCGATATCTTTCGGGCGGTCAGCCTCGGCGTTCTGATGGTCGGTGCCGTCAGCCTGCTGCTGGGGCGGGGTAACGTCAACCGTCAAGTTTTGCTGCTCTTTTGGGTCTCCTGCACGCTGCTGACGATTCTCGCCCGCGCTCTGTTTCGACGCATCATCATCACTCTGCGCAACAACGGCCGTAACTTGCGCCATGTGCTCTTTATCGGCAGCAATCGACAGGCGATCGAATTAGCGCAGAAAATCCTTTCGCGGCGGGAGCTGGGCTACAAATTGGTCGGCTTTGCCGATGATCAGCAGCCGGCCGAGACGATTAGAGAACCGCACGCCAAAGTCGTATGTTCACTGGACGATCTGCCCGAGTTCCTCGAGAATCACATCGTCGATGAAGTCTATCTCATGCTGCCGGTGGGTTCGTACTACGAACGGATTCGGCAGGTCATTCGCCTCTGCCAGGAGCTGGGCATCGTTTGCCGCGTACCCTCCAATTGGTTCGAGATCCATACACTGAAAACCGCAGCCTTTGAGCTGGATGACGAGCCAATCCTGACCGTTTACACCGGCTCCCGTCATCAGCTCTCGCAACTTTGGCTCAAACGGGTCATGGATTTCTGCGTGTCGGCTGCAGCGCTGATCCTGTTATCTCCCGTGTTCGTTTTGATTGCCGTTCTCATCAAAATCGATTCGCCCGGCCCGGTCTTTTTCGTTCAAGACCGCATCGGTTACAATCGGCGAAGATTCAAAATGATCAAATTCCGCACCATGATTCAAGGCGCCGAGGCGCTGCAGGATGAATTGCAGGACCGAAATGAAGCCGACGGACCAGCCTTTAAAATCCACGACGATCCGCGCGTCACCCGTGTCGGCCGTTTTCTGCGCAAGACCAGCCTCGATGAGCTGCCGCAGTTGATCAACGTGCTTAAAGGCGATATGAGTCTGGTGGGCCCGCGACCGCTGCCCGTGCGCGACGTCAACGGCATCGAAAAACGATGGCAGAAACGCCGCTTTTCCATGCGGCCCGGCATGACCTGTCTGTGGCAGGTCGGCGGCCGCAATCAACTATCCTTCGAAGAATGGATGAAGCTGGATTTGGAGTATATCGACCGCTGGTCCATTCAGCTCGATTTAAAAATTCTCGCCAAAACGCTTCCGGCAGTCTTTAAAGGAACAGGCGTCTGAGGGGCAAGGGGAATATGCTCGTCTCCGTCGTTATGCCTTGTCTCAACGAGCGGAAAACAGTCGGCCTTTGCGTTCGCAAGGCGATCGACACGCTGCAAAAATTGGGATTGGAGGGTGAAGTCATCGTTGCAGATAACGGCTCAACCGACGGTTCTGCAGAGATTGCCCGCGAGATGGGCGCACGGGTGATTCACGAAAGCCGGCGGGGATACGGCAACGCCTATCGTGCCGGCATCGCGGCGGCGCGCGGCGATTTCATCGTCATCGGCGACTCGGATAATTCCTACGATTTCGGCGACATCGGCCGGTTCGTCGAAAAACTGCGCGAAGGGTACGATCTGGTCATGGGAACGCGCTTTCACGGGACGATCCTCAAAGGCGCCATGCCCTGGTCGCACCGCTATATCGGCAACCCGCTGCTGACCGGCATCCTCAATCTTTTTTTCCACACCCAAATTAGCGATGCTCACTGCGGAATGCGCGCCTTTACCAAAGAGGCGTTTCAAAAAATGGATTTGCAAACCGCCGGCATGGAGTTCGCATCTGAAATGGTCATCAAAGCGGCGCTCGCCGGGCTCAAGATCACCGAAATCCCGATTACGCTGCATCCGGACGGCCGCGGCGGCCCGCCGCACCTGCGTTCCTTTCGCGACGGCTGGCGCCATCTCCGTTTCATGCTGCTGCACAGTCCGACGCATCTGTTCCTCTATCCCGGTGCCGCCGTTTCTCTGTTGGGCGGACTGCTGATGCTCGGCATGCTCATCGCCCGTCGGCCGTTGTTCGGCAATTCCATCGACCTGCATCTCATGGTTGTCGGCAGCATGCTCGCGATCCTTGGCTACCAGATCATCCTGCTGGGCGTCTATGCCCGAATTTACGCCGTTACCCACGGCTTCCTTCCGCAGAGTCCCCTGTTGAGCAGACTGTTCCGCATCTTTAACCTGGAACGCGGTTTGGCGCTCGGCGCGACGATTTTTTTTGTCGGCGCCCTTATGGGAGTACTGATGCTCATTCTCTATGCCGAATACCCAAACGGCTATCCGCTGCAGCTGCGGTTGGCGCTTTTGGCGTCGACCTTGATCATTTTGGGCGCACAAACCGTGTTTTCCTCGTTCTTTTTGAGCATGCTCGGCATCGAGCGCAAATAGAATCATTGCGAAACCATAAAGGAGATCGGCCGCCAATGCTGATTTTAGGTCTGAACGACGTTGCCGGAGCCCATCACAACAGCAGCGTTGCCCTGGTCGAAGACGGCAAGGTCATCTTTGCGGCCTCGGAAGAGCGATTTACGCGCGTCAAATACGAAATGGCCTTTCCGCAACGCAGCCTCGAGGCGGCATTGTCCTTTCGCGGTATTTCACTCGACGAAATCGATTGGTTCGCCGTCGGCTACCCGCCCTCCTCGTTCTACGGAGATCTTTTTTGCCGCAGTTTCTGGGATTTACCCCGTACCGTTTTCGGCCTTGTCGGCCACAATTTTCTCGGCCTACTCAAATATCTGGCTCCGAACCTTAAAAAAATGTACAAACCGGCCGTCTTTCAAAACGGCCTTCGCCGCCTGGGGGTGCCGCCGGAAAAGATCGTCTTTCTCGATCACCATCTTTCACACGCCGCCAGCGCCTATCGCTGCTCCGGATTCGACGAGTGCCTGACCATCAGTATGGACGGTTTCGGCCCGAATCAGCAGGGCCGAAACATAGCCGGCCAAGTCTACTATTGCCGCAACGGCGCCATGCAGCTCCTCGAAGAAGTGCCCCTTTACGCAACAGCCTTGTGGTATTCGGCCGTCACCGTTTGTCTGGGACTCAAATACATGGACGGCGAGGGAAAAACTATGGGACTGGCGGCATACGGCGACCCGAATGTATGCTACGACCAAATCAAAGACATGGTTTTCCGTTATGAAGACGGCCGGTGGGAAGGGTACCCTTATTGGATCGACTATGTGACCGTGCCGCGCGAGAGCGTGCTGATCAAGACCGTATCCGGCAGAAAAATCATGGGATTGATCGAGCGCTACGGCAAAGCGAACGTCGCGGCCGCAGCGCAAAAACTGCTCGAAGAACGAATTCTCGGCTTTGTCCGACAGTTTCACACCAGGCATCCTTTCCGCAAGGTTGCTTTGGCGGGCGGAACGTTCCTTAACGTCAAAGTCAATAAGCTCATCCGTGAGCTGCCGTTTGTCGACGAGGTCTTTGTTCATCCCCACGCAAGCGACGGCGGAACGGCGATCGGAGCGGCGCTGGAGCTTTACCACCGAAAAAGCGGCGAACCGACCGTCTACCGCCTGACCGACGCCGATCTCGGCGTCGAGTTTTCTGATGAGCAGATTGCCGAGACGCTGCGCGAATTCGGAGAGCAGATCGAATGGCAAAAACTGGACGGCCGATTACCCGAAGCGGTTGCCGATTCTCTGGTGAGCGGCAAAGTGGTCGGATGGTTTCAGGGACGCGAAGAATGGGGGCCGCGCGCCCTCGGCCGGCGCAGCGTGTTGGCCGATCCGCGCGATCCCCAAACCCGTGAAATCATCAATTCGCGCATGAAAAACCGCGACTGGTTCATGCCCTTTGCCCCAAGTTGTCTCGAAGATTACGGCCATTTGCACTTTAAAGATTTCTGCTCCTCGCCGTTCATGACCTTAGCCTTTGACGTAATCGAGGGAAAAGAGCACGAGATCGCCGCCGCCATCCACGTGGACAATACCGCGCGCGTGCACAGCGTGCGGCGCGACAATCCAAAATATTATGCCGTAATCGAGCATTTTTACCGTAAAACCGGCGTTCCCGTCATTCTCAACACCAGCTTTAACCGACACGGCTTGCCGATCGTGCATCACCCGCGGGAAGCGGTCGAACACTTGCTGTGGGGATGCGTTCACGAACTGGCGATCGGCAGCTATTTGGTGCGCAAACGGTCGTGAATGAAAAGAACGACATCCTTTTACTTCTCAAGCTCCCGCCGCCGTGGGGCGGCGGCGAGATCATGCATCAATTGACCGCCGATGCGTTTCGGGAACGATTCACCGTGCAGACGCTGCAGCGCCGCCGCCACAGCAAAGCAGCGCAGGGGCGTCTGCGACTCGATAATCTGTTCAACGGTCTGTTGTGGTTTTGGAGAACCGTCGCCTTTTGCCTTCACCGACGACCCAAAGCGGTTTTTCTCTGGCTGCCCAAAAATCTGCCGGCGTTCATCCGTACCGGCCTCCTGGCGGCCGTCCTGCGAAAGAACTGCATCCGCGTCGTCGGCGATCTGCACGGTATGGGATTCGACTTTGTCGACCATCGGTTGGGACGATTCATCTACCGCAAGTTCATCAACTGCTTTGCGGCGCTGCGGGTCCTGGGGCAAGGCATTGCCGACCAGCTGCTGAAAAGCGGCTACAAGGGAAGCATATCCGTCATCGACAACGCCGTGGCCGCTCCGGAGTGGGTCCTTGACGAACCGGTCCGCATCCCCTCGCCGCCGCTGCGGCTGCTTTACTTGGGGGCCGTATCGTCGGCAAAAGGATTTGCCGACGTATTCAGCCTGCTTGCGCTTCTTGAAAAAAAAGAAATCGACTGGCGGCTGACCGTGGCCGGTGAATGGGTCAAGCCGGCCTTTCGCCGCCGCATGCAAAAGTTGATTGCCGCGACCGGATGGAGCGAGCGCATCCGCTTCGTCGGCCTGCAGCTCGGCGAGGCTAAATGGAAGTTGCTGACCGAAAGCCATTTTTTGCTGCATTTCAGCCGTCGGGACGGCCAGCCGCTGACGATCATTGAGGCCATGGCCGCCGGAACGCCGACGATCGCGCGTCCGGTCGGCGCCGTTCCGGAAATGATTCAAGACGGCTGCAACGGTCTTCTCGTGGACACCGTCGACGAGGCAGCCGATCGAATCGAACAGTTGCTGGAAAACGCTGACGACTATCGCTCCCCGGCGGAAAACGCGCGGGAAACCTATCGCCGACGTTTTACCGTCGAAATCTACATTGACCGGCTCGAAAAGTTTATCAAGGAAATTGCTTATGCTGCAGATTTTTCAATATCAAAAGACCGGCGAATTGATAGTGGATGAGCTGCCCGAGCCGATGCTGCGGCCGGGCGGCGTTTTGGTGCGCAATCACTTTTCACTGATCAGCGCCGGCACGGAGCGAACCTCCGTCGAGACGGCGCAGGCCTCTCTGCTCGGAAAGGCTAAAAAGCGGCCCGATTTGGTCAAGCAGGTGCGCGACAATCTGCGCCGCGAGGGACTCATTGCCACTTGGAATAAAGTGCGCACCCGCCTGGACAATTATGCGGCGCTCGGCTACAGCTCAGCGGGCATCGTTATCGAATCGGCGGTCGATGAGTTCAAACCCGGCGAACGCGTGGCTTGCGCCGGGGCCGGCTATGCATCTCACGCCGAGGTCGTTTTTGTGCCCCGCAATCTGGTCGCCCGCGTGCCGGAAAATGTTGCGCTTGAAGAAGCGGTTTACACGACCCTTGGGGCGATTGCCCTGCAGGGAGTACGGCAGGCCGAGCCGCGAATCGGTGAACAAGTTATAGTCATCGGACTCGGCCTGATTGGTCTGTTGACCGTACAGCTTCTAAAGGCCAACGGTTGCCGTGTTATGGGCCTGGATGTACGGCCCGAGGTCTTTTCCTTGGCCTCCGAGCTCGGCTGCGACGACTGTGCGCCGAGCAGCCTCGACGCTTTGCCGGCCGTCGAGGCGTTTACGCGCGGCATCGGCGCCGATGCCGTCATTCTCACTGCTTCGACGCGCAGCAACGAGCCGATCGAGCTGGCACTGCAGGCCGTACGCAAAAAAGGCCGCATCGTCATTGTCGGCGCCGTCGGCATGAATCTGCCGCGCTCGCCCTTTTACGAAAAGGAGCTCGAACTGCGCATCTCCTGCTCGTATGGGCCGGGCAGGTACGATCCGAATTACGAAGAAAGAGGCGTCGATTACCCCCTGCCTTACGTGCGGTGGACCGAAAACCGCAACATGCAGGCTTTCCTCGATCTGCTGGCTGCCGGACGCGTTAATGTACGCCGCCTTACGACCCACATTTTTCCCATCCGCGAAGCGGTAAAGGCCTATGAATTGATAACCGGCAAATCCGACGCGCAGCCTTCTCTCGGCGTCCTCATCTCATATCCGCAAGAAAGCGGCCCCCGCCGCGCGCGCGTCGATCTGCCGACCGTCAAACCGCTGACTTCGCCGCGCATCGGCTTTATCGGCGCCGGCAATTTTGCCCAAGCCTATCTGCTGCCGCCGCTCGTTCGACTCGGCGTTTCCCTCTCCGGCGTATTTACCGCCAGCCCCATCGAAGCCAAATCAGCAGCGAAAAAGTACGGCTTTGCCTTTTGTGCCGGCGATGCGGAAACGGTATTCAAAGAATCGGATGCCGTCGTGATTGCCACGCGCCATGATTCGCATGCCGAATACGTCATCACGGCCCTGCGCGCAGGTCTGCATGTCTATGTGGAAAAACCGCCCGCAGTGACGCCCGAACAGCTTCAGGAAATTATTCGCGCCTATCGGCAATACGCCGAACCGGCCGGGCGAACCTTTACGGTCGGCTATAACCGTCGTTTTTCGCCGATCATGCGCCGAATCAAAGCCTTTTTTCAGCCGAAACGCGGCCCTATGCAGATCCTCATCCGCATCAACGCCGGCTTTCTGCCTAAAGATCATTGGACCCAGCTTCCGGAACAAGGCGGCCGGCTGATCGGCGAAGCCTGTCATTTCATCGACATCATGAGTTTTCTCACCGACAGCCGCCCGTTATCGGTTTATGCAGAAAGTGTTTCGGACGATAATCTGCAGACGACGCAGGCGGACAATGTGGTTTTGCTCGTTAAATTCCTTGACGGCTCAGTAGGCACCCTGTTTTATACGGCTTCCGGCGACAAAGCGCCGGCTAAAGAATACTATGAAATTCACGCCGGCGGCCGCAGCGTGCTGCTCTACGATTTTCGCAAAGCCGAGTTCTTTGACGGGCGTAAAAAGCGCACGGTATCCTGTCGCGGCAAGGGTCATGCGGAGGAAATGGCGGCCTTTGTAAAGCTATTGCGCGAAGGCGCTGCCGAGTTCACCTTCGAATCGTTGATCGACACCTCGCTGGTCACCTTTGCCGCTCATCGTTCGCTCGCTTCAAAAAAACCGCAGGAGGTGGTTTGGCCGAACGCATGACGGCTTCGGGCGCACCACCGGGCGTCAGTGTTGCCGTGGTAGTTTTTAACGCCCGGAGCGACATTGCCGAATGCCTTGATTCCCTGCTTCGGCAACAGTATCCGCCCGAGCTTATGGAGATTCTGGTCATCGACAACGACTCGACCGACGGTACGCAGGAGATCGTCCGTCGGTTTGCCGAAGCCGACAAACGAATAAAATTGATCCGCAATCCTGTACGCGGCATTGCCGGCAGCCGCCAAATAGCGCTCGAAAAAGCCGTTCACCCCTTGATCGCCTTTATCGACGCCGACTGCATTGCTCCTCCCCATTGGCTCATTGGACTGGTCGAAGGCTTTCGCCGCTGGTCGCTCAAAGTCCCCCATCTCGCTGCAGTCGGCGGCGGCAATGTTCCGCCGCAAAATGGACGTTTTTACCAAGCCCTGGCAATATTCCTCGACTCGTACCTCGGCAGCCACGGCTCGGTACAGGGCCGCCGTTTTCTTCACGATCGGCCTGTTCCGCACCTGCCGACCGTCAATGTGCTCTACGACCGCCTCACGCTGCTTGACCTCGGCGGTTTTGACCGATCACTGGGAAACATCGGCGAGGATCAGGACATGAGCTTTCGCCTGTCTGACCACGGCAAAACCCTGATCTATTTGGCCGGTCTCGAAGTCGTGCACAAAATGCGTTCGACGCTCCGGGAGTGGCTGAAGAATATGTTCACCTACGGCAAAGGCCGTATGCGGCTGATGATCAAACACCCCCGCCGGATCGAACCGATCCTTCTGGCGCCGATGCTTCTCGTCGCTGCGCTCGCTCTGACGCCTCTCGCCGTCTTTTCCCCGATTTTTTTGTCCCCTCTCGTCTATTTTTTCGCTATATTGATGCTGAGCGCTGCAGCAGCCCTGCGCCGCCGTCGGCCCGATCTGTTGCCGACGCTCTTTTGCCTCTACGTCGGATCGCATCTCTTTTACGGGGCCGGCGAATGGTGCGGCCTGCTTCACGGCTCCAAGTTCAATCGCTGCGAAGCATTTTAAATGAAAAAGCTGTCAAAAACTCTGATGTTGCGCGCAGGGGGCAGATAGTACGTTCCGCCCACCCTGTCGCCTTTTTCCGTATATTTAATCCAAATGGCCAACTTGATTTTCCGAAAAAAATTTAAACGCATAAAATCTATGCGTCGTGAAAAAAGCCTTGCTTACATCCTTTTGACCGCCCTATTGCTGCGGGTTTTGTTTGCGCTGGTCTTGCCCGCAAAAGGCTTTATCTTTAGCGACGCTCGGCACTACGATCAGGCGGCGAAAAGCCTGTTGGCAGGTGAGGGACTGGGACCCAAATATCATCGACCGCCGCTCTATCCTCTTTTGATGGCCGGCGTTTACGGGCTCCTCGGCGAGAGTTTTCTTGCCGTGCGCATGGCGGAAGCGATTTTGGGCACGCTCTTTTGCCTGCTTATCTTTACCGTCGGCAAACGGGTGTTCAATCCGACGATCGGCTTGATCGCGGCAGCTTTAGCCGCTGTGCATCCGCATTTTATTCTTGTCGCCGGTATCCTCTACCCCACGCATCTTTATGCGATTTTGCTGGCAGCAATGATTTGGCTGCTGCTGCGCTATGATGAAAGAAACAGTTTCGTCGATTTGATTGCCGCTGCTGTTTTCGCCGCTCTCGCCGCCTATACCGTCCCTGCTCTGTTCTTTTTTCTCCCCTTTATATTGCTCTGGCTCTTGTGGAAACCGACCGGTTTTCAGGCTAAAGCGTCGGCCGTCGGACTGTTCTCCCTGATCTTTTTGCTCGCCCTTTTGCCGTGGACTCTGCACAACTATCGCCTTTACGGTCGCCTGACCCTGGTACAGCCGGTACCACACAATGTCTTTCCCAACCTTGATAATCTCCAGGCGCAGGAAGAAAAAATCAAATCCGGATTTCCGGAGGTGACCGAGTATCGAAAGCAGCATCCTCTCGGCACTGACCAAGATCGCCTGGACCGCATCCTATTGCGCTACATCACGCATCCGTGGCAGTCCATGCGCTATTTGGTCGGCGAACTGGGACATTTTTGGGCACTCTATCCCGACCGCCTGGACACGGCTTCGGCAGGATATCAGCAGCATATTACCGCAAGAGACAGCCGCTTTGTGGCGCTCAAATCGCAATTGTGGGCTGCTGCCCGCATGCTCAGCATCGCAGTCATGGCGCCGGTCTTTTTCTTGGCACTTGTCGGGCTTGTCGTCACTTTGCCGTGGCAAAGGGGGCAGGGACTGATACTGGCGGTCATTCTCAGTCAAGCAATCGGCTATTCCTTGATCTACGCCGAGGTGCGCTATCGAATCCCCATAGAGCCGTACGTGCTGATGTTTACATCCGCAGGCGCGGTTTGGCTCAAACAGCGATTCGATTCGCGAAAAATTCACCAAAAGCTATCGGAAACAACCCCGTGATGTCGGTTACTCGAACAATCACTCGCTATTCCTGGTTGGTTGTTGCAGTTACGGCAGCGGCTATCTTGGCATGGTTGCGTCTGGATTTGCCGGCCAAGTTTCTGGCTTTGGCAATTCCGGCCGTTATTTTTCCGGTGTTGCTCTTGCTCGTCAAGGATGCCCGTCGCTTCCTACTTGCCGCTGTCGGCTTTTCGATTCCGCTGCATCTCGACATCAATTTCATGCACCTTTTCGAGCATCAGGCCGGTGCTTCGACCATGGGGATTTCGCTGACAGACATCCTCATCGCGCTGCTCTTCATGCTCCTGCTGATCGAAACCGCCGCTGCAAAACGGTCTGTCATGGTTTTTTTCCCGACAATCGGCCTGCCGCTGATTCTATATCTCGAAGCCGCCGCTCTCTCCATGTTGTGGGCGCCGCGTCTCGATTTGGCGGCAATGGAAGTGGTGCGCATGACCAAGTTCACGCTGTTGTTCTTTGTCATGCTCAACCATCTGCGCGACGAGCAGGATCTGCGCCTGGTCGTGTGGTCTCTGCTTGCCGCCGTTGCGCTGCAGAGTCTCCTGGCGACGGCGCAGATGCTGCGCGGCGGGCTGCTGGGTCTCGATTTTCTCGGCGAGGCGCCGCCGGATGCCGACGACGAAACTTCGATTTGGCGGGCTATGGGAACCCTCGGACACCCCAACAAGCTGGCAACCTTTTTGGAGGTTTTGCTGTTGCTGCCTCTTGCCGCTTATCTTTTTGAAAAGAAAAAGCCGCTGAGATTTATAGCCCTGCTTATCTTTTTTCTCGGTGTCCCGGCAATGATGATGACCGGCTCCCGCGGCGCGTGGATCAGCTTCGCGGCAGCCATGGCTTTTTTCGGGCTTTTCCTCCTTACCAGTCGGCATGTGCGTCCCACAACGATCATCAAGCTGGCAATGGCAGGCGTTTTCATCTTGACCCTGATCGCGGGAACCATGTCCGAGATGCTTTATCAGCGCCTTTTCGGACCGGACTATGGCTCCGCCGCCGGCCGCATCCCAATGTTCAAAATTGCGCTGAACATCATCTCCGCTCACCCGGTCGGCGGCGTCGGCATCAACAACTATCAAGTCAACATGCGCAACTATAATGACGCCGTCGAGTCCCTGCGCTATGTCGCCATTACCAGGCCGGTGCACAACATGTATCTGCTGGTGGCGGGTGAAACGGGCATCATCGGTCTGGCGGCAATGTTGAGCGTTCTATTCGGTCTCTTTTCGACCCTACGTCGCGCCCGCGCCTCGCAGGCGCCCATGATTTCGCTCACGGCGGCCGCTTTGTACGGCGGTATGATCGCCTTTTGCGTCCATGGAATGGTCGACAAACACCCGCCCGGCGGTTCGGCAATCTTTTATGTCGTTGCCGCGCTGGCCGCCGGCTTGGTCGTCAACGATCGCAAAAGAGTCGAAACGGTTGCTCCCGCAGAGGCTCTTTATGTTTAAACGAATGCTGATCAGCATCGGCGGCGTTTCCTTTGCCCTTTCGTTGGTGATGGCTCTCGCCTCTCTTTCCAGCATTCTTTTGGCGCGCGCCCTCACACCGAGCCAGTTCGGCGAGTTTTCGCTGATGCGTACCTTGGTGCTGTTTCTGCCGCCGATCGCCGCCTGGGGACAAGACGTGGCGACCGCAAGATTTTTCAGCCGTAACGATCCGGAACGGTATCGCTGGCGGCAGGTGCACAGTCTGATCCTAAAAATCGGGAGCGTACTGACCATTATCGGCGTGCTGCTCTGTGCCCATTTATATCGCTTGAGCCTGCCCAAACTGATCGGGCTTGCGGTCGCCTCATTGGCTTATGTCTCGACCCTGTTTTTCTCCAATCTGTGGCGCAGCCGAAAGAGCTATGCGCCGGCCATGCTCATGGTCAATGGGTTTCGCGGCGCTTTCTTTTTCTATGTGCTGGTGCTGTTTATAACGCATCGTGCGACTGCCGCAACGGCGATATGGGGCTACTTTGGCGTCATCGTGCTCATTGCCTTGTTCAATGTTGCCTATACCTATCGACGCATTCCGCAGGGCGAGCAACCGATACCGCGGTCGTTCTATACCAGCGGCCTGCTGCTGCTCGGCTCTCAGACTTCGGTCACTCTCCTCGGTTCGCTCGACAGCCTTTTCATACCCAAAATGCTCGATCTCGCCTCGCTGGGGCTCTATCAGGCCGCCACGGCACCGGCGCAGCTGTTCAACATTATCGGCAGAGCCGCCAAGTACGTGTGGGTGCCGGAGTTCGGCAGTCGGAATCGTGTGGAAATGAAGCGGCTGACGATTGGGCTGGCTTTGGTGAGCGGGGTATTGCTCATCCTGGCTATGGCGACGGCTCAGCCGCTGCTTCATCTTTTGTACAAAGGGAAATATGACCACGGCGCCAATTTGCTGCGGATCCTGTTTGCAGCAGGCGCCGTGCGGTTGTATTATCATTTGAGTTCGAGCGTCATCATCGGCCGACTGGAGCAGGCGGCCTTGTCGCTTCACCTTGGTCTTACAGTCGTCATGGTCTTTGTGGAAGCCGGACTGCTTTTTGTGCTGCTGCGCGCCTTCGGCGTGATCGGCGCCGCTTGGGCTTCTTTGATCGTCGGCCTCCTGCGCGCTCTATTCAGTTACGGCATCGTATGGAAATATCGGTCGCAACTGGCTTTTAAACCGTGATCGGCGCAAATTTAAAAATCGTTTACCTCTCAAATGAGCGGTTTCCGGCAAAGTTTGCCTGCACGATTCAGCAGATCCGTATGTGCGAGGCGTTTGCCAAACACGGCGCCGAGGTACTGCTTTTAGCGCCGCATTACCATGATATGCCGCCGACTGATCGAAATGAAATTTGCCACTTTTACGATGTCGAGCCGCTCTTTTTAATGCGGCAGATTCCCTCGCTGATGAGCCTCAGCAAACCGATTGCCGACGGACGTCGAAAGTTACGCGTGCCGTGGGTTGGCGGTTTGTCGCTCTACTGTTCCATGCAGCGCGAAGCCAAGTCGCTGCTCAAAAACAGAGACGATCTGACTGTCGTCTACAGTCGCAGCCTGAACGGCTCGCTGGCGTTCCTGCAGGCGCGCCGCGGGCAGGCGAATCCCTACAAAGTCATTGTCGAGGTGCACGCAGTGAGAGAGCAGAAACCCTTCAAGCGCTTTTTATCAGTGCTGCGTGCCGCCGACGGTCTGGTGGTCATCTCAAATGCTGTCAGACAGGAGCTGCTGGAACGTTTTGGAATACCGGAGCGCAAAATGCTGCTCGCACCCAGCGCCGTAAGTGCTGCATTGTTCGCCGAACAAATTGGCCCTCAAGAGGCGCGCCGACGTTTGCGCCTGCCGGAAATGCCGACGGTCCTTTATGCAGGACAGCTTTTTCCCGAAAAAGGAGCCGATTTACTGATCGAGGCCGCGGCCTTTTTACCTCCGGCAATTCACACGGTCATTGTCGGCGGCCACGGCGCCTATCTCGACACCCTGCGTCAAAAGGCTAAGGCGATGCATTTGACCAACGTCACGCTGACGGGTTTTGTGCCGCCTGCGCAGGTGCCGCTTTACCTTGCCGCTGCCGACGTGTTGGTGCTGCCGACTCGCCAAGACCACATCAACAGCGACTATACCTCGCCCTTGAAACTTTTCGAATATATGGCCTCTAAACGGCCGATCGTTTGCTCCGATCTGCCGGTTCTGCGCGATATTCTGCGCGACGGTGAAAACGCCCTTTTCTTCCGCAGCGGCGATACCTCCGATCTGGCCGCCGCAATCCAACGCCTGCTGAACGATACAGATTTTGGCCGCCGCCTGGCGCAGCAGGCGTACGCGGACGTGCAGGAATTTACTTGGGAAAAGCGGGCGGAAAAGATACTTTATTTTATTCGATCTCTATGAAAAAAAATCGACCCAACATCCTGCTCATCAGCATCGACAGTCTGCGAGCCGATCACCTGTCGGTTTACGGCTATCATCGCGAAACGTCGCCGCATCTCTGCAGGCTGGCGGAAACAGCTCGCGTCTATGAAAACGCCTTTGCCGCCTCCAACTGGACCGGCAGCGCGCTCGCCTCTCTGCTGACCGGCCTCTACCCGCGCTCGCACGGCTACACGCATCAACATTACTATTTGGATAAAGGCGGCGATTCCCTTGCCTCGATTCTGACCGAGCAGAATTACCAGACCGTCGCTTTTTCCAACAATTTGTACGTCAGTGAGCGCACCGGCATGGATGCCGGATTCCAAACGTTTTACTACCGCGGCAAGCCGATTAAAAAAGGAACGCCGCCTGTGAAATCCGATCCGCTGCGGCCGTTTAAAGCCGTTATCCCCGAGACGCCCAAGCATCTGGCCAAGAACCTCGTCGATTCTCTTTTGCCCCAACACGCCGTCCTTCGCGACGACGGCGCCGCCGCTACCGAATTCGCGTTTCAAAAATGGCTCGTACAGCGACAAGAAGACAAGCCCTTTTTTGCATATATCCATTATCAGGAAACCCACTCCCCTTATATGCCTCCGTACCCCTATCGACGCCGCTTTTTCGGCGATTCCTGGCGCAAGGAAGCCGCCTGCCTGGCCTTCGATCATGTGGGGTATTATGCCGGCAAAACCGTCTTTAGCGAATCGCAAGTACGAAATTTTACGGACTTGTACGACGGCGCCATCTGCTACCTGGATTGGCGCCTGGGTCGTCTGTTGGATCTTCTCCGCCGTGCCGGTCTTTACGAGCATACCGTCATTCTCGTCACCGCCGACCACGGCGAGATGTTCGGCGAGCACGATTATTTTTGGCATGCCTTCTGTCTTTATGAACCGCTCATCCGCGTGCCGCTGATTATTCGCTTTCCTGATTGGTTCAACAGCGGTCGTTCTATGGAACTGGTGCAGACCAACGATCTCGTGCCGACGCTTCTGGAAGCGCTGGAAATTCCCTGGCCGCATCCGGGTGAACGACAAGGACAATCGTTCCTGAACGGTTCCTCGCGGCGCGCGGCGTTGATTCAGGTCGACAACCCGGAGCGCATCATTCGCCGCTGGCTGACGCGCAACCCCAAGCTGAGTATGGATGATTTCAGCTTTTACTGCCGCAGCCTGGACGCGTTGCGCACGTCTGAGGAAAAACTGATCGCAGCCTCCGACGGCCGTCATGAGTTCTATGATCTATGCGGCGATCCGGCCGAAGAGCGAAACCTCTACGGCACGGCCGATTCCCGCATCGCGCAGCGGCAGGCCGAGCTACGAGAATGGATCGCGGCGTTGAAGCCGCATATTGCATCCGAGGGCTCTCAACCGGAATTCGACAAAGCGACATGGGAAAAGATGCGGGCGTTGGGCTATGCCTGATCAAGGACGCAAAATTCGCGTTCTCTATCTCATTCCGTCCCTGCGCACCGGTGGAGCGGAGCTGCAGCTGCTGACGCTCGTCCGCGGCCTCGACAAATCACGCTTTGCCGTCTCCGTTGCCGTCTTTTACGAGGGCGGATTCGAGCAAAAGCTCAAAGAAATTGCAGGCGTCCATTTGATTCGACTCGGCAAAAAGCACGGCTTCGATCCCGTGCCGTTCATTCGACTTTTGCGCGAACTGTGTCAATATCCGCAGGATATTCTGCACGCCTTTAATCTTTCGGCGCGGTTCATCGGACTGCTTTGCGGCCGAATTGCCCAGGTTCCGATCGTCGTGCTGGCCGAGCGGACCGACCGCCCCATTGTGACCTCATTCGGGAGTCGAATGTATTCGCTGCTGGACGGCTTGGCGCTTCGCCTGGCGGATTACGTGATCGCCAACAGCAGCGGCGGCTTACGTTTTGCACTGCAGCGCGGCGTACGAGCAGAACGGGTTTCAGTCATCCCCAACGGCATCGACCGGCAACGACTTTTACCCAAACGTTCTGCATATGAAATGCGCTCGCTCCTAAAGCTGCCCAAGGAAAGCTTTGTAATCGGAATGCTCGGACGGTTGGAGCCGAGCAAGGAACCGGAAAGATTTTTAGCTGTTTTTGAGGCCGTCGCCCGATCCGACACCTCGGTTCGCGGCCTGGTCGTCGGCGACGGCTCGTCGGCAGAGCGGTTGCAGCGTAAAGTCCAACAGCTGCAGCTCGGTGACCGGCTGCTTTTCGTCGGCCGACAGGATGAACCGGCGGATTATCTGCAGGTCATGGACGTGATGCTTCACCCTTCGCTCGGCGCCGAAGGATGCCCGAATGCGGCTTTGGAGGCGATGGCCATGGGAATACCGGTGATCGCCGGTCGCACCAACGGCGCCGCCGAGATTATCGAATCCGAAAAGAACGGCCTTTTGATCGACAGTGCCGAGATCGAAACGTGGGCAAAAGCAATCCTGCGCCTCCGCAACGATCCCGAGTTGCGGCGAAGGCTTGGAGAAAACGCACAACGTCGAGTCGCACGGGATTTCAGCGCCGAAACAATGGTTGCTTCACATGCCGAGCTTTATGAACGATGGTACCGAGACGCAAAAAACCGGACGACGCAATGAGCACGGCAACCCGACCCTTCAGCCGCATCAAAGTTTTGGGGTGTCCCGTCGACAGGGTAACCCTCAGCCAATGTTTGGATTGGTTCGAAAAGGTCATCGAAAGAGGCGGCCGCTGCCACATTGTGGTCATCAACGCCGCCAAGGTCGTCAAGGCGCGCCGCGACGCCGAATTGGCACGGGTGATTCATGAGGCAGACCTGATCGGCGCCGACGGCATGTCGATTGTCTGGGCGTCGCGGTTGTTGGGCACACCGCTGCCTGGGCGTGTAAACGGCACGGATCTCATGGATGCATTGTTCGAGTTATCGGCGCGCAAAGGTTACCGAGTCTATTTGCTGGGCGCGCGCCCCGCAGTCATCGAAAAGGCGGCGGCAAACTTACGGCGGCACTACCCCACTCTAAATCTCGTCGGCTATCGCCACGGCTATTTCGCCGACAGCGCCGAAGAGGAGGAGGCGGTACAAAGGATCAATCAGGCCAAACCCGACATTCTCCTTCTCGGCATGAGCACGCCGATGAAAGAGCTATGGGTCAAACGTCACAAGGAGCTCCTCAGCGTACCAGTCATTCACGGCGTCGGCGGCAGTTTCGACATCGTCGGCGGTGTGACGCGGCGCGCGCCGGTTTGGATGCAGCGCTCCGGACTCGAATGGCTGTTCCGGCTTGCCCAGGAACCCAGGCGTCTATGGCGGCGTTACTTGATCACCAATACCGTTTTTGTATGGCTCGTTCTTAAAGAGGTCCTGTTCGGAAGGAACGGCGGCGATAAAGTCGCCGATTCCGCGCAACCCTAGCGTCTGCGCGGCAGAGGCGAAAACATGCGGTGTGCCTATCGAAATGACTTTTGAGATAAAATGAAAAATTCGATAAAAGTCCTTATCCTGTTCTGCGTTTGTCGTTCAATCGTAAGCCTTGCAGCCGAGGCGGCCTCTTCATCTGCTCCCCTTGGCTATTCGCTGCTGCCCACCTATCCCAATCCTTTCAATTCGACCACCGTCATTCCTTACCGACTTTTGGAAAACGGCGCCGTGCGCATCGAAATTAATGACCTGTTGGGGCGCCGAATCCGCCGATTGATCGACGAAGAGCAGACGGCGGGAGAACATCGTGTTGTCTGGAACGGACGCGACGATCGGGGACAGGAAGTTCCGCCGGGCGTTTACTTTTGCATCATGCGGTTCAAGGACAAAGAGAGCCTTCAACGAATGATTTTGATCCGCTGATCGAGATTTCGCCCGTATTATGCTTCTGCATCATTAGGAGTGCTTCGCGATGAATAATTTTCTCAAGACTCTTTTCTTTGCCTTTCTGTCGGCCGCGGCTTTCGGCGTCGATATGATCGGCATCAGTAACGACAACCTTATCCTTCCGCCCAATCTCAATACCTTTAATCCGCCGCGCGGCGCGGGCAGCAGCTACGTGGATCCTGCCTTCGGCACCACCATCATTCGAGTGACCGATAATCTCGCTTATAATCAATTCGTCCTCGGCGGCTATTACGGAAACAGCGAGATCTGCTATTTCAACAAGGACGGCTCTTTCTTTATCGCCCTCGAAAACGTCCTGGATCAGGGACGCCCCAAACCAGCCCTGTTTTTATACGACGGCTCGAGCGGAAAGCGGCTGCGGATGCTCGCCGGTCCCGGCAGCGGCCTCGACCCCTATTTCATCCGCTGGGCACTGGCCGATCGCTATGTTTCCGCCGGCAAAACCTACACCTTCGACCCCAACCGCTGCTTTTATTTCGTCACCGGCAATGAAATCAGGCTGTACGACATTGATAATATGAACGCCTTTAGAGTGCTGCGCCGCTTCAGCGAATATCAAAAGGTCAGCACTGCCGGCGGAGAAGGCGATCTTTCATTCGACGGCCGCTTTTGGGTGCTGGACGGCGACGGCCGCGAGCTGTTCGTCTATGATCTCATCAATGACGTAAAATACAAACCGTCGACCTTTGATCTCGGCAGTTTGGGCTCAAAAGGCGGAGAAGTCGGGGTTGACTATGCCGTCATTTCTCCGCGCGGCAATTACGTCATCGTCTCCTGGGGAACCGATCCCGGCATAGGAAAGCGCTTCGCCGGCATCGAGTTGTATGATAAAGAGTTCAATTTCATCCGCCAGCTGCATCCCAGCATCGTGCACTGGGATACCGGCATTGACGCGGCGGGCGACGAGGTCATTTTTTCCGTAGTCACGCACGATTTCCCGCAGTTCTTTGCCTCCTGCGGCGCCACTCCCGGCGACATCGTCTCGGTAAGACTTTCGGACGGACGGCCGAAGCTGCTCAAAGACATTCCCATGTGGGCGCATATGACGATCTCCGCCTGCAATACGCTCACCAACGGCGAATATATCTTTCTCTCGTATCAAAACCGTTCCTCAAATCCGATTTCGCTATGGTCACCTTTTTGGGATGAGGTTTTTGCCGTCAAAACGGACGGTTCCCAGCAGGTAAAGCGTTTTGTCCATCATCGCTCGCATTACGTCGAAGGCCAGAGCGCCAAATATTACCAGCCGGACGCCATGGTCAATCGCCAAGGAACGCGCGTGCTCTACCGCAGCACCTATAACACCGGCATCGGCGATCTTTATCTGTTTTCGACCGTTCCTCGGGACGCCGAGCCGAGCGATCGAACGCCGCCCAACCCGCCTGTTGGGCTGCGCCAGGGCATCGCAACCTACAGCTCCATCGAACTGATCTGGGAGACACCTCCCCCGGCGTCAGACGGCGATCTGCCGATTTCCTACAAGCTTTTTCGCGACGGCCGACACATCGCCGATGTCTACGATACCCGTTATACGGACATCGGTCTAACGGAAGCCGCAAGCTATGCCTATCAACTTATCGCCGTGGATAACGCCGGCAATCAAAGCAGCGCCGTGACAGGGATTTTTTCGACGGCTGCAGATCGAACGCCGCCGACCGCCGTCGAGACGCGCATCATCAATCCGCAGCTGCTGCAGATTGTTTTCTCGGAAAGATTGGATTCCTCTTCAGCCTCGACAATCGGAAACTATCGCTTCGATCCTGCCCTAAGTATTGCAGCGGCAGTATTGGGCGAGGACGGCCGCACTGTCTCGCTGCAGACTGAGCCGCTCAGCCGCGGCGTTCAGTATCGACTCACCATCAACAATGTCACCGACGCAAGCAAAGCCAAGAATCCCATCGCGCCGAACAGTTATTATTATTTTATGCTGCTTTCGGGGTTCTTTGACGATTTCGAAAGCGGTCTCAGTCCCGCCTGGACTTTTAAGACGCCCTCCCGCTGGCAGATCGAGCTGCGCGACGGCAACAATGGCCTCTTGATCAACACCACCGAGTTCGGCGATACAGAGAGCAAACTGCTGGGGGAATATGCCCTTATTACCGGCAGCGATCAGCTGGGCAACGAGCTGATTATTTCCTGCGCCGCCAAGAGCAACGAAGACCTGGCCTCCAATCGCTATGCCGATTACGCAGTGGTTTTCGGCTTTATCGACGATCAAAACTATTATTACGTCCAGTTTCAGCCGATCGAGGTCAAGCTACACCGCATCAGCGGCGGCACGCGGACGCTCTATCAGAGCTGGTATTTCCGCAGCGATTTTGAACGCGTCAACCGATTGGTGGTCGAACTGCAGGGCGCCAAGCTTCGCGTGCTGTGCGACGGCCGACAGGCCTTTTCCTACACGCTGCCCGAACCGCCGCAGGGATTGATCGGCCTCGGCTCGGTCAACGATTCGGTCTGGTTCGACAATGTCAACATCGGCCCGATCTCGGAATGGGATACCACGCCGCCGAGCCCGCCGCACAACCTGCGCATCATCAATCAAACGGGGAGATAAAGGGAGCGGCAACGGAGTGGAACTGATGTAAAAACCACTGTAAACGCAAAAACAGCCGAAGGACATCTTGAAACCGGCTCTGCTTTGCGGGTTAAGAGCAAGCGTTCGGTTTGAAAAATTGCCGCAGCAACATGGAGTGGTAATCACCGCCGAATTTTGAAATTATCGGCGAGGTTAGAGAGCTCGAAACCCAACAGGCGGCAAGGGGCGATACATCCGATGATGTCTTGAACATTGGTGCCGTAAGCCCCGTTAGCGGAAGAGGAAAGGAGTAGCAGAAGTTCAATCAGCTAAGAAGCAACGACGGCAGGGAGGAAATTTATTGATTCGAAGCGTATGGTGTTGGTCGTAAAGGAATTAAAATAAAGAGTTTCATCCGATGACTAATTTTGTGCTCTGCATCGACAACAAAGGGAATCCGGCGAGTCTTATCGTGGGCAAAGTTTATCGTAGGCTTCCCGACCCGGAAGCCGAGTTACACAAGATGTACCGAGTGGTTGATGAAGACAAATCGGAACCGGACGGCTATCTTTACCCCGCCTCAAT
Organism: candidate division KSB1 bacterium; assembly: GCA_034505495.1. NCBI lineage: Bacteria > Pseudomonadati > Candidatus Zhuqueibacterota bacterium. The sequence continues at coordinate 65,972 of JAPDQV010000012.1, forward strand.
GTTTGTACCTATAGAGCTGCCGGAAAAGGCCGCACGGGCTTTGATTGAAAGCGTTTGAAAAAATGAAACTACCGAACGATAACAGAAGAATGCTTTTATCTCGTTTTTGAGCGCATCGGCCTCCAGTTTTTATTAACTTGACGAGTTCTGGTATAAATGAAGAAAATTAAGAAAAAATGTTGCACTTACTGCTTGAATTAACACCGCAAATAAACGCGAATGCACGCGAATATAACGGCAACCTAAAACTTGCTCCAATTCGCGTCCATTCGCGTCCATTAGCGGATAAAACCTCAATAAAATTGTTCTGTCAAAAAATTGATTGTATAGTTTCATTCTGAACAACTATAAACGCCGCTTCGAGTACTTACAAATTGCTACAACCCCCTTATTATTTAATGCATTTCTAGTATAAAAACCTGAGAACCTCCCTTCCCCTCCGCCGTTTAAGAATAAGTCAAAAAATTTTTCAGCAATATCGGAGTTTAATGTGAACAAATTCCTTTCTCTGTTGCGGTTACTACCGGCTCTTTGGCTCGGCGCAAGCGGCCTGTTTGCCCAATGGCGGCCTCCCGTCGATCCGGAAGGCAAAGTAACTCTGACCACTTCCACCCTCCCCCTCATTCTCATCGACACCCACGGCAGGAACATTGTCGACAGGCCGCGCATCGACGCGGACATGAAGGTGATCGATCACGGCGTCGGCGCCCTGCATACACCGCAGGATTCGGCAAACGGCTATGACGGCAGGATCGCCATCGAGCTGCGCGGCAGCTCATCCCAGTCTTACGCCAAAAGGCAGTACCGACTGGAAACTCAGGACTCGCTCGGCAACAATCTCAATGTTTCGCTTCTCGGCCTGCCGGAAGAAAACGACTGGATTCTCAACGGCCCTTACAGCGACGAAACTCACCTCCGCAACGCCCTCGCTTATCGTTTGTCAAACAAAATCGGCCGTTATGCGCCGCGCACCCGCTACTGCGAGGTGATTATCAACGGCGACTATCGCGGCATCTATCTTTTGGTGGAGAAAATCAAGCGGGATAAAAACCGCGTCAATATCGCCAAGCTCGATTCTGCCGATGTTCAAGGCATCGCGCTGACCGGCGGCTACATCATCAAAATCGACAAAACCGCCGGGGAGAATGTCGGCGGCTGGACCTCCGCCAGGCGGCAGCCCTATCAATACGATTATCCCAAACCCAATGAAATTCGACCGGAGCAAAAGGCTTACATCAAAGATTTCATCGACCGCTTCGAAGCAGCCATGTACGCAGATTGGCAGGTCGACCGCTCGTTTCTGGATTTTATCGATCTCGATTCGTTCGTCGACCATTTCATTCTCAACGAATTCTGCAAAAACATCGACGCCTACCGCATCAGCGCCTACCTGTATAAGGACCGCGATGACCGCGGCGGCAAGCTGACAGCCGGGCCGATTTGGGACTTTGACCTGAGCATGGCCAAAGCGTTTTTTCCCCAGGATTTTGGTCGCTATGAGGGCTGGCAGCTCGATTATCGGCAGTCACACCCCACGGACGGCTACCAAGTACCTCTCTGGTGGGAAAAGTTAGGGCACTCCGATCTGTTTCAGGAACGGGCAGTAAGTCGTTGGCAGGAGTTGAGGCAGGGTGCGCTGCACATCGACAGCCTGTATGCCGAAATCGACCGCTTGACTGCCGAGATCGCCGAGGCCTTGCCGCGCAACTTTCAAAAATATCCCGCCATGCTGCGGGGAGCCACCTATGAAGCCAAGCTGCAGGAACTCAAAGAGTGGATCGCCAATCGGCTGCAGTGGATCGATGCCCACATCGGCTCATTGGCTTCTGCAGTCGAGACCGGCGAAAAACCGCTGACCTTCCGCCTCGAGCCCAATTATCCCAACCCCTTTAATCCGACGACCACCATCGCCTTTTCATTGGCGAAAAAGAGCAGAGCAGTGCTCGAAATATTCGACTTGCGCGGCCGCAGCGTGGAAAAACTGATCGACGGGAATTTTTATCCCGGCGACTATCAAGTGACTTGGCGCGCCGATGCCTATCCGGCAGGAGTCTATCTTTATAAGCTATCGGCGGAAGGCGTGACGTTGCAGAGCAAAATGACCCTCATAAAATAGAGCATGCGTCCGCAGCAAAAAGCCGTCGACAGAAATGTCGGCGGCTTTATCCTCATCGGTCCGCATTAAAAATTTTTTCCCACCCCGCCTCGTCGGTCATCAGCAGGTCTGTTCCCTTAAGGCGTCGTGTGAGCTCTTTCCAGCGCGGCTCCTGTCGAAAAATGCGCGCAAAGATCGGCAGCGCTTCGGCGAGTCTGCCGGCGTTGACCAAACCGACGGCCGTCCAATAAGGGATCTCGATATTCTGCGGATAGAGTTTCTCAGCCGCGGCGTATTCGGCCAGCGCTCCGGCCAAGTCGCCCTGGGTCATCAGCTCGTCGCCGCGGTTCATATGCTCATAGGCGCGGTGCACGATGATCAGCCGCTTCATTTCCGCCACGGCATTCGGCGAGTCGTCCACCCGCAGGTCAGCGACTTTTTTCCACGGTTCGCTGTTGCGGCTGCCCGGCACGATGAGGATGGCGGCGGACTGCTGGCCGCGAATATCGCCGCCTTCGCGCTGCGCGGCCTCCAAAGCTGCCATGAGACGATCCAACAGGTCGCCGGACGCGGTCTCGTACGCTTTCGCCATGGCGTTCCAAACGGTCGTTTTTTCCATCATGTTGGCCTGACAGGCATAGCCCGGGCCTTGGACGTGTCCGGCGGCAAACAAACAGTTTTTGCCGGTGTGCACGGCGACGTTGCCCATTGCGTCGACCATGGCAACCTGGCGCACATCGGCATGAGGATCGACGCTCAACAGGGCCTGCAGCGCCTCGGGCGCACTCTTGCCGTTGCGCATCAGTGCCAGTCCCAAAGGACCGTAGGCCGGATCGATGAACGACTGCGTCGCCACGGCTCCCACGCCGGCCTCGGCCCAACAGACGTCGCTGCCGACGGAAAACCAATGCGACTGCACCGCTACGCCGATCTCGCCGGTCGCCGAGTCGCGCGCCACGATTGAAAACGTATGCAACGGCCGCTGCGGCAATTCGGCGGCAATTGTAGAAAGCATAAAGAGGATCACAATTCCTGCAATTTTTTTCATTGCTGTCCCCTCCGCATCGCTTCAGGTCGTTTCGGTCAATTTCTTTTTTTCGAAACTATAGGGTATGATCAGAACCGGGCATTCCGCCTTGCGGGCAATCTTTTCGGTCACGTTGCCGAACAGAGCTTTGCCGATGCCGCTGCTCCCTTCGCGCCCCATTACGATCAGGTCGGCGTCGATTTGCCGAGCGTAATTGAGAATCTCTTCCGCCGCTTTGCCTACCCGCAATTCCACTTTATAAGGAACCTGCTCGGGAATCAAAGTCAGATAGCTGTCACGGATCTTTTGTTGTACCGCCTGCTGTGCTTTCTCTTCGACGTTATCAACCTCATAGAGGTAGGTGCGCCAAAACTGCGCCTCGGGTTCCGGAATAACATGCAGAATGTGCAGCGTGCCGTAGCGGCTGCGCAGGGCTGCCGCCAAAGCATAGTGAAACGCAAAATCGGCGTTTTCGGAAAAATCGGTGCAAAAGAGAATTCGATCGTAGCGAATCGAAACTGTCTTCATGGCATTGCTCCCTTCGTGACGTTGCCGGCTTTATGATCCGGCTAATGCACCAGATTCGGCAGCCAAAGTGACAAGGAGGGAAACGCGACCAAAATCACTGCCGCGGCAATCAAGGCCAGCAGAAACGGCAGGCTGCCCTTGAACACGGTCTGCAGGGATACATCGCGGGCGATGCCGCTGACGACATAGACGTTGACGCCGACCGGCGGACTGATGACGCCCATCTGCGTCACGATCACAATAATCACACCGAACCAGATCGGATCATACCCCAGCCCGCTGACGACCGGATAAAAAATGGGGATGGTCAGCATGATTAGCGCCAGGGCATCGACAAAGCAGCCGGCTGCCAAATAAAATAGAATGATCAAAGCAATCACAGCCCAGGAAGGCAGATGCATGGCCGCCAGGGCTGCCGCCAATTCGTAAGGAATCCGCGTGACCGCCAAAAAGTGGCCGAACATGACTGCACCGGCGACGATTACAAAAACCATGCAGCTCGTACGCGCCGTTTCGTACAGGCTCTGCTTGAGTTTTTTCCAGCTGAATTCTCGGCCCCAAAAGGCGATGCCGATGGAGCCGGCTGCCCCCACGGCCGCTGCTTCGGTCGGCGTAAACAAGCCGGCAAACATGCCTCCCATCACCAAAGCGAACAGCAGCAGGGTTTCGAAAACGCCGAGCAGACTTTTCATCTTGTCCGGAAAAGAAGTCTGCGGCGCTTTGGGGCCCAATTCGGGACGGCGGCGACACTGCAGCCATATGGTGAGGCAGAACAGCAGGCTCACCAAGATTCCAGGCACGATACCGGCAATGAACAGCCTGCCGATCGATTGTTCGGTCAACACGGCGTAGCAGATAAAGACCACACTGGGCGGGATGAGCATGCCCAGTCCGCCGGCCGAGGCGACGACGCCGGTGCTCAACTCGGGGCTGTAATGATAGCGCCGCATTTCCGGCAGCGCCACGGCGGCCATGGTCGCCGCCGTAGCCGGTCCGCTGCCGCAGATGGCGCCGAACGCCGCGCAGGCCCAGACCGTCGCCATGGCCAGGCCGCCCGGCAGCATCCCCAGCCAGTGATGCGCGGCGTTGAACAATCTACGACTGATGCCGGCGTGCATGGCCACCTGCCCCATCAAGACGAATAGGGGGATGACCGTAAGACTGTAGGAGCTGAAGGTGTCGAAAAAATCGTTGGCGATCAGGCTGAGCGCCGCCTGCGGCGACACGATCCAAGAAAAACCGATGAACCCCGCCAATCCCATGGCAAATGCCACCGGCAGTCCGGCGATCAGCAGGACGAACATCAAGCCGATTCCCAGCAGGCCGATTTGAATGGGCGTCATGGTCGAATCAGATCCTTTCGCGGCTCCAGCAGGTAGTAAAAGAGCACCAGCACGCTCACCAGACACCCTGCCGCCAAGATCCAATAGATCCAGAAAAAGGGCAACTGAAGCGTCGGCGTGACCTCGCCGCGGGCCTGGAGTCGAAGGCCCGCGCGCACCAGCTCTCTGCTGAGCAAAATAAAAAACGCAATGCTGACCGCATGCAAAACTCGAGCGACGAGGCTGCGGCCGAAAGCGTTCAGCTTTTGGTAAAAGTATTCGATGGCGACGTGGCCTTTAACGGCGGTGACGTAAGGAAACGCCAATCCCATGGCCGCAGCACCGAGCAGCCGCACCAGATCGTATGCGCCGACAATCGGGCGAGAAACTATTCTCAGCAGCACATCAGCGCAGGTGAGCAGCATGACGGCAAGGATGCTCAGGTTGGCAAGACTTGCCGCCGCCGCGACAAGGCGCCGAACAGGTTTTGCGTAGATTTCGGCAAAAGCGGATAGAAAACTCATTGAACTTCTCCGCCGCTCAGCAACGTGCGAATGTCGTCCAAAAAAGCTTTTCCGGGCAGCTTCTTGGCCTCGGCAGCGGCCGCATAGGCATCCAGAATCGGCTGAACCGCCGCCTGCCAGCGGGCAGTCTCGGCATCATCCAATTGGATGACCTCTTTGCCCAAACTCTGGACAAAAGCAAGTCCTTCCTCATCCGCCTGATCCCAAGCCGCGCCGTGTTTGTCCACCCATTCGGCGCTCACCTGCTCGAACAGCTGCTGCAGGTCTTTCGGCAGACTGTTCCACTTTTCCTTGTTCATGACAACAAACATCGCCGTGGTATAGCCCACCGCTTTGGTGTCGGTCACATAGTTGATCACCTCGCCCTGCTTCCAACCCTTGAGGGTTTCAATCGGACAGAGCGTGGCCTCGACGACGCCTTTCTGCAGCGCCTCGTAGGTCTCCGGCTGACTCATGCCCACGGGTGCGGCGCCGAGGCTTTCGACAATCTTACTGGACAAGCCGGTGGCGCGTACTTTCAGCCCTTTGAGGTCTTCCAAGCGGCGTGCCGGTTTTTTTGAGGCCAAAATACCGGGGCCGTGCGCATGCACGTAGAGCAGCTTGACGTCCTGAATTTCAGCAGGATTGTATTTTTTGGCCAACTTGTCGGCGATGCGCGTAGCGGTCAATCCGTCGGGGTAACCGACCGGCAGATCCAGACCTTCGAGCAGCGGAAAGCGGCCTCGGGTATAGGCGAAGCAGCTCATGCCGATATCGGAAATGCCGTTGACCACTCCCTCATAGCATTGCGGAGCCGAGGTGAGCGTCCCACCCGGGTAAAGCGTTATTTCGATGCGCCCCTGCGAACGTGCCTTGAGCTCGTCCGCCCAAGCTTGAGCCGTCTGACATTGAATGTGCGTCGGCGGGAAAAAGATGCTGTAGGAAAAACGATAAACTTTTCCTTTTTCGCCGCCGCAGCCGTGCATAAACAGTACCGTAATTATCGGGACCAACAATAAAGCCGGCAAAAGATGTCTTTTCACTTTTCCTCCTCCGCGCCTTCGAGCGCCCAATTGTTTTTCAAGTGGTTGGTCTGCCGCCATGAGAACGCAAAGCAATATAAACGATTCTCTGTTTCGATTCAATTTTTTTATGAAAAACCTGAAACCGCAAAATTGCAAGTTTGAAAAAAACGGGAAATCTTTGCCAATGCAGGCGAAATTTGCTATTTTAAACTCGGTTAGGACTGAACGATTTGGAGCTCAAGATATGATGCGAACGATCCTGCTGCTGTTCTTTTTCTCCTGCGCTTGGGCGAAAAATCCCATCATTACTCACCTCTACACGGCTGATCCTTCGGCGCGGGTCTTTAACGACACCCTATTCATCTATCCGAGTCACGACCGAGATGAAGCCAAATGGTGGGACATGGTCGACTGGCACGTCTTCAGCACCACCGATTTGTCTCATTTCGTCGATCACGGAATTTGCCTTTCACTCAGCGATCTTCAATGGGCCAAGCAGTATGCCTGGGCGCCGGACTGTGCCTTTCGCAACGGCATGTATTACTTTTATTTTCCGACCGATCAAAAGCACATCGGTGTGGCGGTCGGCGACAAGCCCTGGGGACCGTTCAAAGACCCGCTCGGCAAACCCCTCATCAGCATCGACTCGCCGGGTGTTGTATGCAACCGCGACTTTATCGACCCCTGCGTCTTTATCGACGACGACGGCACAGCCTATCTGTTCATGGGACAAAACGTCGTCAATGCGGTGGTGCTGAACGAAGACATGATTTCCTACAGCGGCAAAGTCAAGCAGATCGAAGGCACCGATCACTTTTTCGAGGCCGTGTGGGTGCACAAGTACCGCAACACCTATTACATGTCCTACTCCGGACTCGGCAAAATTCTCTATGCGGTAAGCGACCACCCGCTGGGGCCTTATCGGTTTATGGGCGAAATCCTCGACGAGGTCAACAGCGGCACGAATCATCACTCGATCGTCGAGTATAAAGGGCAATGGTATCTTTTTTACCACACCTCCGATTTGGCGATCAGCCGCATTCCGGCTGATTCGGAGGAATTCAAGTACATTCAATGGCGGCGCTCGGTCTGCGTCGATTCTTTGTTTTACAACGACGACGGCTCTATCCGCAAAGTGATCCCCACTCGCGAAGGCGTCCAACCCCTGCGCTGACCTCTATCTGAACAGGAGTTCTTTATGACCCGCATCCTCTTTTTTCTTTTGCTTCTGCTGCACGGACAGATCCATCTGCTGGGTTTTCTCAAAGCATTCGATCTTGCGGCGCTCAAGGAGCTGCCGCTGACTATATCGCGGCAGCAGGGCCTTTTGTGGGCGGCAGCCGAAACGCTTTTTTCTCTTGCCGCCGTTCTTTTCCTATTGAAAGTACAGGCCTTGTGGGCGGTCGCCGCGGCAGCAGCTGTTCTTTCCCAAGCCCTCATCTTCGGCGCCTGGCAGGAAGCCAAGTTCGGTACGTCGGCCAATCTGGTCATTTTCCTGGTCGCACTTGTCGCATGGGCAGGCTGGAATTATGAAGCTTCTTACCGTCGCGATGTGAAAAATGCATTGAGGAACACTCACGCGAAATCTGAACAGCTCAGCGAAACAGACGTTGTTCATTTGCCGCAACCGGTCCGCAGGTATCTAAACTATGTCGGTGTTTTTGGACGGGAAAAAGTGACGCATTTCAAAGCGGTCTTTGGAGGACAACTGCGGCAGGAAAAGGGCGATTGGTTCGAGATTCGATCAGAACAATACAACTTTTTTACCGATGAACCGTCGCGTCTGTTTTTTATCAAAGCCGTCATGAAAGGGCTGCCGGTGCAGGGCTACCATACCTTTCGGAACGGATCGGCGACTATGCGTATCAAACTCTTTTCTCTTATCCCGATAATCGATGCCGCTGGAAAAGAGATGGATGTTTCGGAAACGGTGACGCTGCTCAACGATCTCTGTCTTATGGCACCGGCAACCTTGATCGATCCGCGCTTTCATTGGGAGGAGATCGACGATCGAACAGCCAAGGTTTACCTGAGCATAAACGGCATGACCGTCAGTGCAGTCTTGATGTTCGACGAGGATGGCCGTCTGCTCAACTTTGTATCCGAGGATCGGTATGCGCTTTCAGGCAAAACCTTCCGCCGCCTGCGTTGGTCCACGCCGATCAGCGAGTATGTCGAATTGAACGGGCTGCGTCTGCCCGGCAAGGCGGAAATGATCTATGCCTATCCCGAAGGGGATTTTGCTTACGGTCGTTTTATTCTGAAGGATATTGTATACAACCCTGAAGACTAAAGGGAGGTGAAAATCCATGGTAAAGGAGCGAGCCGGTATGGACCGTCGGGCTTTTCTTAAAACCGGCGCAGCAGCGGCCGGTGCCTTATTGGCTGCGGGAAAAGGTTTTTATGCCGCCGGTTCCGACATCATCCGCGTCGGACTGATCGGCTGCGGCAGCCGCGGCACCAGCGCCGGCATCATCGACTGCGCGCAATCGGCTCCCGGCGTGCAGCTCGTCGCCATCGGCGATCTTTTTCAAGATCATCTGGAGGCTGCGCCGCAGCTGATTCAAGAAAATCTGCGCAAGCGCGGCCTGCCGATAGAAGAAATCTATCGGGTTACGCCGGAAACGATGTTCGCCGGACCGGAGGCCTATCGGCAGGTTATTGCAGCCGACGTCGACATGGTCATTCTCACCACGCCGCCGTACTGTCGACCGCTGCATTTCCGCGCCGCAGTAGAGGCCGGCAAACACGTCTTTTTGGAAAAACCCGTAGCGGTCGATCCGGTCGGGGTGCGCTCGATCCTGGAAACCGCTGATTTGGCGAAACGGAAAGGATTGACTGTGGTGGCCGGTACACAGATGCGGCGTTTCGAGCCCATGCGTCAGGCAATCCGCAGGCTGCACGACGGCGCCGTCGGCAAAATCGTCGCCGGGCAGGTCGCGCGCCTGAGCGATGCCGCCCGCCATTGGCGTCCGGAAACCATCGTTCGTCGACCGGAATGGTCGGAGATGGATCACCATATCCGGCGCTGGTTTTTCTGGACCTGGACGTCCGGAGACTTTATCGTCGAAATGCATGTGCATAACCTTGACATCATGAACTGGATCCTCGGTGCACATCCGATTTCCTGTCTCGGCATGGGCGGTCGTCAGGCGCGCGTGGAGCCGGAATTCGGCAACGTCTATGATCACTTTAGCGTCGAGTACCTCTACCGCGGCGACGTGCGTGTGGAATACTTGGGCGCGCAAATCGATCGTTTTACCTATCGTCTCGATCATCGCGTGCAGGGGACCAAAGGGGCTGCTTATCTCGATTTCGGCAACGCGTGGATCAAAGGCAAAAAGAGCTGGAAATATGAGGGGACGCCCCAGGATCCGGCTGTTCTGCAATTCACGGAGATGATCGACAGCATTCGCAAGGGCAAAGCGGTCAACGAGGGCAGACAGGTCGCCGAGGCGACGTTGACCGCCGTTATGGGCCGCATGAGCGCGTACACCGGTCGGGAAATCAAGTGGGACTGGGTTCTGAACGCTTCACAGCTCGATCTGAGTCCGCGCCCGACGCCGGAAGGACTGCAACTGCACAAAGAAATCGCCGTCCCCGGGCAGACGCCGCTGATCTGAGCCGAGCGTCTCGAAAAAAAGCCGGCAGGAGCTTTTGCATACAGGCTCTGCCGGCTGAAGTGTTGATCGAATGCGCCGAAGCGGTTCAATACATATCGAGAGAATTGAAGCCGCTCACATTCCTATTCCCCGCTTCCGGCTATAGTTTCGCGCCAACTCCATAAAAATCTCGAGGTCAGTTTCCACATCCGAAGGTCGGCCGTCAAAGTAAAAGACGCGCACCGGAAATCCGCCGAATTCGCGGCTTAGGCGCGGATAGACCGACTCGGTCACAATGCCGTTCATGCAGGTAAAGGGGCTGATGTCAATGACTCCGGCTGCGCCTTTTTCGTGGTACCAGATCGTTTTGCCCATGCTGAGGACCATCTCGCCGTTGGCGCCTTCGCGCGGCAGATAGGGACGCGCCCGCTCGAGAATCTCCGTCACATGCCGGGGTTCCTCCATGCCGCGAAAATCTTCGATAAACAAGGCGGTCAGCCGATGCTCGTCGGCACGCATGACCGCCTGCCGCAGTTTGCAGCCGAACATTTGAAAAGACCAAGTTTTGCCGTACCGTTTCAGTCGAATCTCTTCCTCGTTGTTGGTGTACATGACCCATTCGGCAATGTCGGATACCCACACCACACCGCCGTATTTTTCGATGAGCCGAAAGAGGTCGTTGTTGGAAAAGGCATTATGACGGCAAAAAATTTCGCCGACGATGCCGATGAGCACCCTTTCTCGGGCAGCGTCGATGGGTATACGGCGGAAACGATCGCGGACCTCTTCCAGCGCCGCCAACAGTCGTTTCATTTTTTCTTTCGGCTTAAGGTTCGGCTGCTCCAGCACATGAACGAGGAGGTCGAGAGATTGATGATAGACGTGATCGGTATTGCCGGGTTTGATCTCAAAAGGCCGCGTTTTTAGGTACAGCTTGCGGAGAATATCGGCCGCCACCAGCGCCCGCCAGGCGGTACGCACGAACTCCAGCGCTCCCTCGCCGATGCCGCCGTAACCGTCGGCGCTGGTCGGCGCGAAAAAAAGAACCGGCTCGCGGCGAAACTGATGGAATACTTTTTTCGCCAACGGCAGATAGTGGCCGTATCGGCACGGGCCGTTGGAAGTAGGAAGCAGAAATGCGGTGCGCTCCGGATCGTAATCCGGCCGTTCGCTCACCTGCAGAAAGCCGCCCAAGGTGACCGCTTCCGGCAGACACTCGTCGCCGCTGAGATAACGTCGCGCCAGCTCATAAGTGCGGGCGTTCTCCTCGGGCAGCGGTTCGGCCTCTACACCGACCGAGCGGAACGCCGCCGCCATACAGGCGGCGCCTTCGTAACTCATGCGCGGGATATAGAGTTTTCTTTGACGCAGAGAAACCGGCATTCTTTAACAATTCCCAAGCGGTTAATTTTTTTTGCAGGCCTCGATAAATGCGCCGAACAGCTTTTTACGATGCTCGATCGGCATGCGCTCAGGGTGCCATTGCACAAAGAGGCCGAAGCGATCCCCTGTCCATTCGAGCGCTTCGATGATGCCGTCTTCGGCACTCGCGACCGGTTTGAGATTGGTCCCGATTCGCCGAACCGCCTGATGGTGGTTGGAAAGGACGTTTACCTGCTCCTGCCCCAAAATTTTTTGCAGGCGTGAACCCGGCGTGATGCGGACTGTATGATAAATACCGCCCCAGTGCTTTACTCCGGTGCCGATCTGTGAGGGGATGTCTTGAATCAATGATCCGCCGCAGACGACGTTGGTAAATTGACACCCAAGGCAAATACCCAGAATCGGCTTCTTTGTGCGCTCGAGCCAAGCCTGGATCAGGCGCCGCTCGTGCAGAAAACGCTGCGCAGGCAGCGAATCGACCGTGGAATGCGGCTTTTCGCCGTAGGCGCTGGGCCAAACATCGTCGCCGCCGATCAGCACCAGGCCGTCCAGGCGGTCGAGATAACCGTCGATTGGGCGGTCCGCATTCAAGGGCGGCACCAGTACCGGTATGCCGCCGGCTTCATAGACCGCCTCGACATAGGACATTTCCACGACTGCGCTTCCGAGGCTGTCGTCATCCGTTGCGAAATCCGTGGTAATGCCGACTAAAGGTGCTTGAGTCATACCGCATAAGGGCATTAGTACCACCCAAAATACAGCTATACGTATCTTTTTCATCATTTTTCCTCAATGTTTGCAGAGACAGGAGCCATAACCTGATCTTCGAGCAGACCGTTGCTTTGTAAAAACGCTTCGCATCGGGTGAGGATTCCGGCATCGTTGCTGTGGTCGTCGAACTGCAGAAATAAAAGCGGTCTGCCCAGGGCATCGCGGACAAAGTGTTTGATATAAGAGTCGGGCCCGCACTTAAAGTTCGAAAAATAAATGACCTGCAGAAAATTAGTCCGACCGGCGAAACGGCACGCCTGCAGGATGCGGCGGCCATAGTTCCAAAACATGTTTTCGTGAAAATCGCTGACCGGAATGCCCGCAAGCGGCAAAAAGTCCATGGGCAGCACGTTCATCCCGTACCATTCCCGCAGCTTTTGGGGTACGTGCAGATTGGCGCCCGGATCGTAGACGTTGTAGGGTCTGCCGACGATAAGCACGGCCTGCTGCCCCGCCGCTTCGAGTCGAGCCAAGGCGTCGCGGCCGGCTTCCTGCACGCGCCGGCGGAACTGCGCCAGCGTGCGATAGGCATTCTCGACGGCGCGATCGCTGCTTTTCTTCGAGACGCCGAGGCGGCGGGCGGTGTCGTGCAGCTCCCGCTTGATGAACTCTATGCCGTCGCGAAAATGGAGAATCGGCATCAGCAGTTTTTCGCGTTGGTCCAAAACGGTTGTATTATTGCCGATCATCAACGGCAGCGTTTGTCCCCAGGGGCACACCCAGGACTGAGTTTGGGGAAATTCAGTTTCCGAATTGATGAGTTGCGGCAAAAAGATAAAATCGACCTCCCGTTTCAGCAGATCGATAAAATGGCCGTGGCCGAGAACCACCGGAAAACAGGGTTCGGCGACGCACATTTCGCGGCCTTCGGCGGCAGTGCGGACTGAAGTCGGCTCGGATAAAACGATTTCCGCTCCCAGGCTGCCGAAATAGGCGCGCCAAAACGGAAAGCGGTCCCAATAGTACATGGCGCGCGGCATGCCGATGCGCACGCCAAGGCCGTCCGGGGCCGGCAGCTCTTCATCCAACCATTGGCGATAAAGTGCAAACAGATCGGGTACGACCGGTTTACGCGCAATTTTACGCGGCTTACGATAGCGGTCGGTGCATTTGTCGCCCCAATAGGTGTGCTCGCCTTCGATAATGATTTCCTGGATGTCGCATTGATTGGAACAGGCTTTACAGAAGAACTGCCGTTTTTTGAAATTCACGCGCGAAAGGTCAAAGCCGCGAAATCGGGTGGTGTAGGGTTTGCGCAAGAATTTTTCGCGCGCCAGGAGAGCGGCGCCGACGGCGCCGAGCACGCCGTTATGCGGCGGGACAGTGATTTCGCGATCGAGCACCATCGAAAAAGCCGCGGCAACGGCGAGATTATAAGCCGTGCCGCCCTGGAAATAGATGCGATTGCCGATTTTACGATCGCGTACTACTCGGTTGAGATAGTTATAGACGACTGCATACGCCAGACCGGCGCAGATGTCGCGCAGGTCGCGTCCCTGCTGCATAAAGACGCCGACATCTTTTTCCATGAACACCGTGCAGCGCTCGCCGAGGCGGATGGGATTGGCGGATTCCAGCGCCAGCCGGGCAAAATCGCGCTGAATCGAAATCCCCAGTTTCGCGGCCTGTTCCTCGAGGAACGAGCCGGTACCGGCAGCGCATGCTTCATTCATGGCGAAATCCACCACCACGCCGTCTTCGAGAGAGATAAATTTAGAGTCCTGCCCGCCGATTTCGAAAATCGTATCGACCGGCTCTTCGCCCTCCTGTTCCGCCAGTGTGCAGGCGGCGGTCTTGTGGGCCGTAATTTCGTCATGCACGGCGTCGGCGCCGACCAATTCTCCGATCAATTCCCTGCCGGAACCGGTTGTGCCGACCCCCAATATCTCGATGCCGCCGTACTTTTTTCCCCACTCGGCCAATTCGCGCTGCACCACCTGGATCGGCTTGCCTTCGGTACGGGTGTACACCTCGTCGATGACGCGGCCTTCTTCATCGAGCAGAGCGAGATTGGTGCTGACCGAGCCCACGTCAATGCCGAGAAAGGCACGTTGCGGCAAACTTTCGCCATCGGAGCGTCGCGGGAGACGTCGACGAACCCGTTCCGTATTCAGCGGCGGCCGCGCCGCTGAATCCACGGACATCAACGCCTCGTCCATATGGGTAAGCCGCAAAAGCGCTTCTCTTTTTAGCTGCGCTCCACCGGGCAAAAGCGCGCATCCCAACGCCGAGACGTGCTGCGGAAAATCGACGACGCGAAAATCATTCTCTTGAAAGGCGAAAATCGACTTGACCGCCTGAACGACGCCCTCGTTCAGGGCCACTCCGCCGGCCATCACTACCAGCGGCGTCAGCGTTCTGCCTCGCACCACCGTCCCTTTAAAGTTGCGCACGACCGCTTCGCACAGCCCCTTGAAAATGGCGCCCGGAGCATAGCCGCGCTGCTGCGCATGCACCATGTCGCTTTTGGCAAATACCGAGCATCGGCCGGCGATATTGGCACAGCCGTCCGCCTCGATGACCAACCGGCCGATCTCTTCGACGCGGTAATTCATGCGCGCTGCCTGCTGATCGATGAACGAGCCGGTTCCGGCGGCACATTCGCCGTTACGGCTGTAATCGAGGATGCTCAGTTCTTCCTTTTCGGCGTTCCATTCTACCTGCAGAAAACGCGAGCCGTCGCCGCCGATCTCGAGAATGGTGCGCGTCTCCGGCACTGCTCCCACGCAGCCGCGCGCCAATGCTTTGAATTCATTGACCCACGGACAATCCAGCAGTCTCGCGACCCGCTGGGCCTGGGAGCCGGTAAACTGAACGATCAGCTCCGCGCCATCGGCGGCAGAATACAGTTTTTCAATGACGAAAGCCGCAACCGCAAGCGGCCTGCCTTTTACAGGCACGGGTTTGAAAAAATAGAAATTACCCCTATGTCCGAAAATGTCACCGGCTGATTCACCAATAAAATGCGAATCTTCTGTTTGCGCGACAACCTTGAGGTAAAGCGAACCGATATCTATGCCGACTCGTACGACGCGTTTCTGCAAATCCATATCCCTCGAAAAAATCCTTGGCTTGAAAGGTAAGAAAGACCTGGGATTCTTTCAAGGTTTGATTCGCCGCTCAGAGTTTGGGCGCAGCTGCAGCAACGGCAGCGGCAAGGTTCAACCGTCCGCCGGAGGCTACTTTATTCGCCAAGGATTCCAAGGGATCGACCGTGCTTGTCAGAGTAGAGCGAAGTTCCTGAACGCTCAGCGAGGGATTGATTGCCAATAAAAGAGCGGCAGCTCCCGCAACGTGCGGAGCAGCCATGGAAGTGCCGGAAAGCGACGAGTAACTTTCGCCGGGCACGGTGCTGAGAATGTTCTTGCCCGGCGCCGCCAAGTGCACGGATTTGTAACCCCAATTGGAACCGGGAACGCCGGCGTTGACCGTTGCACATATCAAACCGCAGTCATCGTCGTTCCCGCCGCCGCCGTCGCCCCAGACAGCCAGGTTATCGCTATGGTCTGTCGCAGCCACAGCCAGGATGTTGGGCAAATCATAGCTTGAAGGATAATTGGGAATCAGATCGTTGTCGTTGCCCTCGTTGCCGGCCGCGGCGACAAAGAGCACACCTTTGTTTGCCGCATAACGAATGGCGTTCTCCATTGAGGTCGACTGTGAACCCCCGCCCCAGCTGTTGTTGAGAATTTTGACGCCCATGTCCGCCGCATAAAGAATGGCGCTGACCGCATCGGAGGTCGCGCCGCTGCCGCGGCTGTCCAAAAACTTGAGCGGCATCAGCCTGACCTGCCAGCAGACGCCGGCCACACCTATGCCGTTGTTGCCGATTGCGCCGATGGTCCCCGCACAATGGGTGCCGTGCATGTTGTCGTCGAACGGATCGTTGGTCTTGGCGTAAAAATTCCACCCCTTCCAATCATCGACCTTGCCGTTCCCGTCATCATCGATGCCGTTGCCGGTAGAGGGGTCAAAAGGATTCGCCCAGGGATCTTCACCCGGATTCGTATAAATGTTGTCCGCTAAATCGGGATGCGTGTAATCGATGCCGGTGTCGATAACCCCTACGACTACCTCTCGGCTGCCGGTGCTTACTTCCCATGCGACAGAGGCGTCAATGTCCGCATCGGCCAAACCGCCGGTTTGACCGGTGTTCTCCATGCCCCAGAGCCTTGAAAAATGGGGATCGTTCGGTACAACATCGATATGATAGAGGTAGTTCGGTTCGGCAAACTCTACCTCACGCTGCGCCCGCAGGGCCTGTAGGGTTTCCTCGACGCTGCTTTTGCCGCCCAACCGCACATGATAGACGTCGATTTGGCGAAAATAGTCGACGACCTCGCCGCCGTTTGCCGCCAAAAGTCTTGCCGCCGTCTGCGCCGTAACCCGATCGTTAAACTTGACCAACAGCTCGCCTTCGACATAGGCTTTTCGTCCGGCGCTGCGAAATGCGGTGCTGATAAACAACACCATCAGCCCCAAAACAATGATGTACAGCCCCTTTCTCATGTTCTAATCTCCCAGCATAATGCTTTTTTAATTTGCCGCGTGCCTTGCAGGTTAACAGCTTACGGGCGGCTTTTACTCCCCCTCTTTTCCTTTGTCCCTCGGCTTGTAGCCTCGAAACAGCTCGGCCCGCAGACGCTCTTCGGGCAGGCCAATCCCCGTCAAAGTTTTTCGCATGCCCTCGACAAACATCTCGGATCCACAGAGATAGACAACCGCTTTCGGAAGGGAGTCAAGAGCGCCGCGAAGGGAAGCTCCGTTTATACGCCGCTGCGGCATATCTTGGGTGAGGAAAAGCTCATATTTGAAAAGCTGCGGGAAATCAGCTTGGATACGGCGAAAAGCATCGACAAAAACTGCCGCCGCTGCGGTACGGTCGCTGTGAAGAAGCACCATCGGCTGGATGTTCAGGCGCGAAACACCGTCAAAAATCATGCTGCGGAACGGGCTGACTCCCACGCCGCCGGCAACAAAAACCGCCGGAAAATTGCCGTCATGCACCATCTCGCCCATCGGTCCCCAGATCTCCACAGGCTGCGGTCCCTGCAGCAAGGAACGCTTAAAACCGCTGCCCGTGTTGCGGGTGATGAACAGCAGGTTTTGTTCAACCGGGCTCGAGGCGATGGTAAACGTACGTCGGGGACCTTTCGGATCGCTAAATTTCGGCTGCAGCAGCTTGATGCTTACATGTTGACCCGCGCGAAAAACGAATCCTTCCGGCTTGTCGATCTTCCAAGCGATCGTGTGCTCGGCGATTTCCCATACCTCCGTAATTTCGGCAAAGAAAGGCAAGCATCACCTCCGATTCTTTTTACGGGGGTTTCGTTTCGTATCGTCTTCACACAAAAAAAAGTCGACCAGCTTTTCATTACGGTCTACGCGCGCCAAACGCACTCTTACCGCATCACCCAAGGTAAAAACACGACCGGTGTACTGCCCTTCCAGTCTGCGGCCCTCTTCGTCCATAATGTAATAGTCGTCTCCCAGCGAGGTCACATGCACCAGCCCCTCGATGAGCAGCTGCGGCAGCTCTACAAAAAAGCCGAAATTGACCATGCGGACGATGATGCCGTCAAACTCTTCGCCCATGTGTTTTTCCAGATATTGCAGCTGCTTGAGCTTGATGCTGTCCCGCTCGGCCTCTTGAGCGCGGATTTCGCAGTCGGTCGCCTTGCGGCACAGCCTTTCCAGCCGACTCGTTGCCGTCTCTGAAAAGTCGAATTGACCGGCAAGATATCTCTTCAACAGGCGATGCACAAGAAGATCAGGATAACGACGAATCGGCGAGGTAAAGTGCGTATAGTAACGATAAGCCAGGCCAAAGTGACCGATGTTGTCGGGACTGTACTGCGCCTTCATCATCGTGCGCAGCAAAGCGGTCTGCAGCACATAAGCAGCCGGATGGCGCTGAAATTCGCGCGCCAGATGCGCAAAATAGCGCGGATGCATCTTTTGCGGCTCTTTGGCGGAGATGCCGAAAGCCCGCGCCAACCGGACCAGCTGCCGAACGCTTTGCTCATCGGGCTTTTCATGAACCCGATAGACGAAAGGCAGTTCCTTGTTGTGCGCCTTTTTGAGCACAACACCGACGTGTTTGGCAACCGTTTCGTTGGCCAGCAGCATAAATTCTTCGATCAAACGATTGGTGAACAGCCGCTCGCGCGGCCGAATTTCGACGGGTTCGCCGTCGGCATTGAGAATGACCTGCACTTCCAGCGTGTCGAAATCGATGCTGCCGCGTCTTGTGCGTAGAGCAACGAGGTTTTCGGCCAATGCCGCCATGTTCTGCAGCGTTTCTGCAAAGGGATGCGGCAGTTCACCGTTGAGCACCTGTTGGGCTTCGTGATAGGTAAATCGCTTCTTGCTGCGGATCACCGATTCTTTCAGTTCGTAATGCAACAGGCTGCCGTCGCCGGAAAGGGTCATGAGCACGGAAAACGTCGGTCGGTCGACCCCTTCCGCCAAACTGCATAGGCCGTTCGAGAGTCGTTCCGGCAGCATGGGAATCACGCGGTCGACCAGATAGACCGAAGTGCCGCGTTCGGCAGCCGCGCGATCCAACGGCGAGCCTTCGGCGACGTAATAGCTGACATCGGCGATATGCACGCCCAACAGCCAATTGCCGTCCGGCAGCGGTTCCAGTGAAACAGCGTCGTCAAAATCCTTGGCATCATCAGGATCGATGGTGAAAACGACTCGGTCGCGCAGATCGAGACGACGACGCAGCTCTTCCTCCGGCAAGCCGTCCGGCAGAGCATCGGCCTGACGAAGGGCATCGGGCGGAAAGCGCAGCGGCAGTTCGTGCGCATGGATGACCGACAGAATGTCCACCCCCGGCTCCTCCGGATAGCCGAGAATCTCTATCACCCGGCCGTAAGGGCTGAGTCCGTGGTGATCCCAGCTGTCGATTTCGCACACCACTTTTTGGCCTTCCTGCGCACCCGCGTCGTCGCCCGGCGAGATGATGATGTCCTTCTGCAGCTTGAGATCATCCGGCACCACGTAGCCGAACCGCCGTCCCCAGCGGAAAACACCGACGACGGTGTTGCGCGCCCGCTCCAGCACTTCCACCACCTGGCCTTCGACATTTTTGCCGGAGGTTTGGGCAAACAGGCGCACGCGCACGCGGTCCTTGTGCAGCGCTTTGCCCATGTTCTTGCTGCTGATAAAGATGTCTTTACCATCGGCGGTAACGAAACCGTAGCCCTGCGAATTGACGCGCAGCTCGCCGACCACTTCGTTGGCCTTGCGCGCCGCCGCGTAGCGGTTGCGGCCGATTTTATAGAGACGTCCTTCCTGCACCAGACTGCGCAGAGCCTTGCGAAGCGCCGCATACTGATGCTGCGGCACCTCAAGTCTGCGTTGTATTTCTTTTGCTTTTAAAGCACGAAAGGGTTCCATCGACAAGAGGTCGAGAACCCTTTGCGTCATGTCGTTCATAGATTTTTCTTCTTGTCTTCTCCCCTCAGGGGAGCGTTTAGGTCAAAATTGATTTCGCGAATAGCGGATCTGCGGCCAACGATCAAAGTGATCCTTAAAGATCTCGATGATTTCCTTCAGACGTTCGGGCGTTTTGGCCTCCAAGCGCACGACCAGGTTCGGTTCGGTATTGGACGCCCGCACCAAGCCCCAGCCGTCGCCGAAATCCACCCGCGCGCCGTCGACGTCGATAACCGGATAGTTTTTGCGAAAGTCCCGTACCAGCCCGGCGACCACATCGAACTTGACGTCGTCCGCGCAATCGAGCCGAATTTCCTCAGTAGCCGGATAGACGGGCACCGTGTCGATCAAATCCGAGAATTTACCGTTTTCCGAGACGATCTGCAGCAGCCGTCCGGAAGAATAGATGCCGTCGTCAAAGCCGTAATAGTCGTCCTTAAAAAATATGTGTCCCGATAACTCGCCGGCAAACGGCGCGCCGGTCTCTTTCATTTTCGCTTTCTGCATCGAGTGGCCGGTCTTCCACATCAGCGGTTTGCCTCCGGCCTCGAGGATGGCCTCCTGCAGCGCCAGAGAGCACTTGACATCGTAGATGATTACGGACCCCGGCTTTCGCTTCAGCACGTCGCGCGCAAAAAGCGCCAACAGCCGATCGGCAAAAACATAGCGGCCTTTATCATCAACGGCGCCGACGCGGTCGGCATCGCCGTCGTAACCGATACCGATGTCTGCTCCTTCGGCCACGACTTTTGCCGCCAGATCCTCCATGTATTTCGGTACGCAGGGATCGGGCAGGTGATGAGGGAAATTGCCGTCCGGTTCGCAGTAAAGCTCGATGACCTCGTGACCATAGTAACGCCAAAGCGCCGGGGCGATCGGGCCGGCCGTAGCATTTCCGGCATCCACAACGATCTTGAGCGGCCGTTTAAAGCTGAATTTGGTTTTGAGCATGGCGATATAATCCGGCAGAATGTCGCGTTCCTCTCGTCTTCCCTTGCCGGTTTCGTAATCGGATTTTAGAATCATTCGCTTGATTTTTTGAATTTCCTCGCCGTAGACGGCATCGATGCCTTCGCAAAGCTTGAAGCCGTTGTAGGGCTTGGGGTTATGGCTGCCGGTGATCATCACGCCGCCGTCGGTTTGATAATGCAGAATGGCGAAATAAAGCGCCGGCGTGGTCACTTGGCCGACAAAGATCACCTCCATTCCGGTTGAGAGCAGGCCTTCGATGAATTTATCCGCCAGATGGGGCGAGGAAGGCCTTAGGTCGTGGCCGACGACCAGCGTTCGATGCTCTCTGCGGCGCATATAGCTGCCGAAACCGCGGCCGAGATCGAACACAACGTCATCGGTAAAATCCCGCTCGACGATGCCGCGAATATCGTTCGCACGAAAAATCGATTCGTTCATAAACTGCTCCTATTCCATTGCATGGTGATGACTCGATTTCTCCCTGCCAAATCGTCAAAGATTTGCAGGTTTTCAAAGCCTGCCTCGGCAAAAATATTCCGCACGCTGACCGCCTGCCGATCGCCTATCTCAAAGAACGCCGCGCCCTGCGGTTTGAGCAGCGAGGCGCAATGCAGCGCAAACCGGCGGTAGAATTCCAGACCGTCGTTGCCGCCCAATAGGCTGATTTTGGGCTCGTAATCGCGCACCTCCGGCTGCAGATGCTGATATTCGGAATAGCTTACATAAGGCGGATTGCTGACGACGACGTCGAAAACGCCCAAAAACTCGGGCGGCCACGGCTTGAGCGCGTCGAGTTCAAAAAAGCGGACCTCGACTTCGTTCAGCACCGCATTACCGCGGGCAACCTCTAGAGCATCTGCTGAAACATCTACGGCGGTCACAACGGCGTTCGTCACATTCTTGGCCAGCGCCACGGCAATGCAGCCGGAACCGGTGCCGACGTCGAGAATTTGTATCTCTTCGGTACTCAGCGCGCGACAATGTTCGATGACCTTTTGTACCAAGATCTCGGTTTCGGGCCTCGGGATGAGAACGGCAGGGGTCAGGTGAATGGGCAACGAATAGAATTCGGTTTGGCCGAGAATGTACTGCAGCGGTTCACGTTTGAGGCGGCGCACGATCAGCTTTCTGAGTTCGGCGATCTCTGCTTCGATCAACGGCCGATCAAAGTTCAAATAAAGATCGATTCGCCGCATATTCAGCACGTGCGCCAACAACAGCTCGGCGTTGAAACGCGAGTTTTCGATCTTTTTTTCTTTGAAATAGTCGGCCGTCCTGTCGAGTACTTCTTTGACGGTCAACAGTTTTTTCTGCCCGTCCGACACCGCTAATCCATGGCCTCTAATCTTTCCGTGCGATCCGCCAATTTGAGTTGCTCGATAAATTCATCGAGTTCGCCTTCGAGCACCTCTTCCAATTGATACACCGTTAAGCCGATGCGATGGTCCGTTACACGGCTCTGGGGAAAATTATAAGTGCGTATCTTGGCGCTGCGATCGCCGGTGCTGACCATCGATCGGCGCTCAGCGGCAATCTTGGCCTGCTCCTCCTCCAGCGCCTTTTCGTACAATCGCGCCCGCAGGACCTTCATTGCTTTGGCGCGGTTCTTGTGCTGAGATTTCTCATCTTGACAAGTCACCACCAAGCCGGTCGGCAGATGGGTGATGCGTACCGCCGAATCGGTCGTGTTGACGCTCTGTCCGCCGGGCCCGGATGACCGAAACACATCGATACGCAGATCGTTTGGATCGATGTCGATGTCGATCTCTTCCGCCTCCGGCAACACCGCCACCGACACGGCGGAGGTATGAATTCGACCGCTCGCTTCGGTGATCGGCACGCGCTGAACGCGATGGACGCCGGCTTCGTATTTCAAATCCCCGTAAACATTATTGCCGCTCACGCTAAAAATGATCTCGCGAAAGCCGCCGATGCCCTGCGGGTTGGAGGACATGACGTCGATTTTCCAGCCGCGCTTTTCGGCGTAATGCTGATACATGCGAAAAAGCTCGCCGGCAAAAAGACCCGCTTCTTCACCGCCGGTACCGGCGCGAATCTCGACAATGGCGTTGCGGCTGTCGCGCGGATCTTTGGGGACGAGCAGCATCTTGAGCTCTTCTTCGATCTTTTCCTGCTGCTCCTTCAGGTCGTGCAGCTCGGCTTCGGCCAGATCCTTCAGCTCCGGATCGTGGGACTCGCGCAGCACTTCTCTAGCGCTGTCGATGTCGGCCAAAACTTTTTTGAGACGGGCAATGCCGTCGATGATCGGTTTAAGCTCCGCCTCTTCCTTCGTCAAATCGCGATAAAGCGCCACATTCTGCAGCGTCTGCGGGTCACTCAGCCGCTCGCCGATTTCCTGGTAGCGTTTTTCGATTTTCTCTAACTTTTCCAGCACACCACAACCTGTCGTTTGCTAAGGCAAATTCCCCCATACATTTTTCGGCCGCCGGAGGCGGGAACCGTTTCACGCAAAAACAGTTGCGCTCAATCTCCCTTGCGGCGGCTGAAACAAAAAACGGAATGGCTCTCGACGCCGAGCTTCCATTCCGTTCCGATCGATTTGGGTCAAAGAGAATTACTTTTTCGCAGCGCCGTAATTGGCATACTTTTTCATAAACTTGTCGACCCGCCCGGCCGTATCGATGAGCTTCTGTTTGCCGGTGAAATACGGGTGGCATTGCGAACAGATTTCTACCGTGATATCGCCGACCGTCGAACGAGTCTGAAACGTATTGCCGCAGGCGCAGCGAACAGTCCCCAATTTGTATTCAGGATGAATGCCCTTTTTCAACCGTGTTCTCCTCTCTTGCGTCGTTGAGTATTAACTGCTGATAAATTTAATCTTTATCAGCGAAATATGCAAGCACTTTAAACGCTCATCGACTCGAGGAACGCCTTATTGGAGCGCGTGCCCTGCATTTTGCTGAGCAAAAATTCCATTGCCTCTACCGTCGACAGTTCGGAGAGCAGTTTGCGCAAGATCCACACGCGATTGAGCTCCTTCGCATCCATCAGCAGTTCTTCTTTGCGCGTGCCGGAACGGTTGACGTCGATGGCCGGAAAGATGCGGCGGTCGGAGAGTCGACGATCGAGCACCAATTCCATGTTGCCCGTACCCTTGAACTCTTCAAAGATGACCTCGTCCATACGGCTGCCGGTGTCGATCAGGGCTGTGGCGATGATGGTCAGGCTGCCGCCCTCTTCGACGTTGCGCGCCGCGCCGAAGAAACGCTTCGGACGGTGCAGCGCATTGGCATCGACGCCGCCGGACAAAATCTTGCCGGAATGCGGCACCACGGCGTTGTGGGCGCGCGCCAGTCTCGTAATCGAGTCCAGCAAAATACAGACGTCCTTTCCGTACTCCACCAATCGCTTGGCTTTTTCGAGCACCATGTCGGCCACCTGAACATGCCGTTCCGCGGGCTCATCAAACGTCGAGCTGATCACCTCCGCTTTGACGGAACGCGCCATGTCGGTCACCTCTTCCGGCCGTTCGTCGATCAACAGCACGATCAGGATGATCTCCGGGTGGTTCTGCGTGATGCTGTTGGCGATCTGCTGCAGGAGAATGGTCTTACCGGTTTTCGGCTGCGCCACGATCAAACCGCGCTGCCCTTTGCCGATCGGCGTCAGCAGATTCATGATGCGCATGGAGTAGTTTTTAGGATCGGTCTCGAGGTTGATGCGTTCGCTGGGATAGAGCGGCGTCAGGTTGTCAAAGAGAATCTTGTTCTTGGCCTCATCCGGGTGTTCGAAATTGATCGCCTCGACCTTCAGCAGAGCAAAAAAGCGCTCGTTCTCTTTCGGCGGGCGGATTTGCCCCGAAATCGTGTCGCCGGTGCGCATGCCGAACCGCTTGATCTGCGACGGCGAAACATAAATATCATCCGGTCCCGGCAGATAGTTATAGTCGGGCGAACGCAGGAATCCATAGCCGTCCGGCAGCACCTCCAGAACGCCTTCGGCAAAGATAAGACCCTCTTTTTCGGTCTGCTTTTCGATGATCTTGAAGATCAACTCACTCTTTTTCATCCCCGTTACGCCGGTAACGCCCAGTTCTTGCGCCAACTTGGTCAGCTCGGCGATCTTTTTAGTCTTCAGTTCTGCAATGTCCATTGGAACCCTCGTAACAATAAATAGCTAAATTCGGATTGTTCTTCTCTACAATTCTTTAAAAATTCGGCAAGGTCTTATTTCTTGGAAGGATATGCGTTATGATAATTTCTCCCACAATTCTCGGCTATAAGGCCAACTCATCCACCGGATTAAAAAAATGGGCTTGTTGCAAATCAGGAACCACCGTGCAGGAATCGCCTGCATGAAAATCATCTTGCGGGTGAGTGCGGGCGATGATCACATCGTCTCCGGCGCGCAGATAAACCAGCGTTTCGTTGCCCATAGGCTCCACGACATCGACGACGGCAGGGAAAGAGGGTTGCGAAGGCGGCTTCTCTCCCTGCCGGAAGCATGTCAAATGCTCGGGACGGATGCCCAGCTCGATCGTTTTGCCGACGAACGGAAGCAGCCGATCGGCAGCCTCCGTTTTAAGTTCAAGCCGCATAAAAGGCGTAACAAAAGCCAAACCCTCCTGCCGCTCGATTTTTCCGCTGATAAAGTTCATGGCCGGGCTGCCGATAAAACCGGCGACGAATTTATTTTTCGGCTTACGATAGAGTCCCAACGGCGAATCGATTTGCTGAATAACGCCGTCGCGCATGACCACGATGCGGTTGCCGAGCGTCATCGCCTCAACCTGGTCATGCGTGACGTAAATCATAGTCGTCTGCAGGCGATGATGCAGCCGCGAGATCTCGGCGCGCATCTGCACACGCATTTTGGCATCCAAGTTTGAGAGCGGCTCGTCGAACAAGAAAACCTTCGGCTTTCGTACAATGGCGCGTCCCACCGCCACCCGCTGCCGCTGGCCGCCGGAGAGCGCTTTAGGCCGACGATCAAGCAAATGGCCGATACCCAAAATCTCTGCCGCCTCGCGCACGCGACGGTCAATCTCCGCCTTGGGAAACCGACGAAGCGTTAAACCGAATGCCATGTTCTCATAAACCGTCATGTGCGGATAAAGGGCATAGTTTTGAAAGACCATCGCGATGTCGCGATCTTTGGGCGGCACCGAGTTGACCACTTGGCCGTCGATAAGCAGCTCGCCCGAGGTTATTTCTTCCAACCCCGCAATCATCCGCAACAACGTGGACTTGCCGCACCCCGACGGGCCGACCAAAACAATAAACTCGCGATCATCGACGAACAAATCGGCTTCCTTTACGGCGACAACCTGTCCGTCATAAACCTTACTGACTCGCCTTAACTCTACCGTCGCCACAAAGTACCCAGAGGTTACAGGTGGATGGGATGCTCTCCGTATATAACTGCCTTGTCTTTTCTATGGTCACGCAGCAAATGGAGAAAATTCGGAGTGATGATATGTGTTTTACGGCACGGGAGTAATTTCATTCTTAAATTACAAGAATTCTTTTATGTTGTCAAGCTTTTTATTCGCCGGCGCGCTTCACCGACGACATAATGCGAGCCGGTAATGCAAATCACCGTGTTCCGATCAGACTCGTCGAGCGCCCGCTCGAGGCCGGCTTTGAGATTCGGCGCTGCAAAAATATCTTTTGACAAACCGGCAAAATGCTCTGCCAACCGCTCGGCAGGCAGAGCGCGCTCCGAGTTCGGCGTCACGGTTATCACCATCTGCACCGCGTCGGCTAGACAGCGGCTGATCGAAGCCGCGTCCTTGTCTGCAAGCAGGCCGATCACCAAAACGATTCTTCGACCCGAAAAAAAATTTGCCAGCAGCTCTTTCAGCGCCTGCATCGCCTCGAGGTTATGAGCAACGTCAACCAGTATCAAAGGATGTCGACGCAAAATCTCAAAACGTCCCGGCCATCTGCAGGAGGCGACGCCGCGCCGAAACGCTTCAGCCGATAATTGCTTCTGAAGGAATGGTTCCTGCCTTAAAAGTCCGCAGACCGCCGCCGCGATCCGCAAATTGTCCTCCTGTCTGCGGCCGACCAATCGACTGGTCACGATCCCTGAAAGTTTTTGGCTCTCGAGGCGTACCGTCATGCGCTGCGGCTGCATGTCGAGGATCTGCGAACGAATGAGCTGATCCGCGACGATAAACGGGGCGCCGCGCTCTCGACACGTGTTGTGTACAACCTGCACGGCTTCCTGCGGGAGACTGCCGATCACGCACGGTACGCCGGCTTTGATGATGCCGGCCTTTTCCACGGCAATTTGCGCAGGGGTACTGCCGAGATGCTCGGTGTGATCGAGCGAGATCGAAGTGATGACACTGACCAGCGGCCTGACAACGTTGGTTGCATCGAGCCGACCGCCCAATCCCACTTCCAAACAGACGATCTCGGCCTTTTCCTCGGCAAAATAGACAAGTGCCGCCGCAGTGAGCGTCTCAAAATAGGTGGCGCCGTATTGCTCCACAACCGGCCGAATGCGCGCGAGAATCTGAGCGAACCGCCGTTTTTCGATCATGCGGCCGTTCAACCGAATGCGCTCGCGCACGTCCGTCAGGTGGGGCGAGGTGTACAGCCCTGTTTTGTATCCCGCGGCTTTACAAAT
>JAPDQV010000013.1:0-37982 GCA_034505495.1 candidate division KSB1 bacterium
ACGGTTCGGAATATGGATTACCTGGTCCTGGCGAGGAAAACTGGCGAATTTTTGCCATCTATCGGGTCTCCAGTTTTACCAAAGTCAAAAAATGTATGTCCATCTATGAATCAGAACGTTTTCTGTTTCTACGACAGCACTGCGAGCTTTATTTGCTCTACGGTAAGGAGCTGGAGCATTTGGAAGAAGGCGCCCACGAATTGGTCTAGTTATCCGTTTTTTTAAATAATTGATCCAGTTTTCTTCTTGCATCATCCGCCCGATGGTCCGGTCGAACCCCTTCCCCTGTCGACGGTTCGAAATACTCGCAAAAATTGGCTATGCTTTTGTCCTGCACCCGTTGCGCCTGCGGCTCTCGGCATTCTTTCCAGGCAACAGGATCATAGAGCGCACAGTTGAAACAGCAGCGCAGATAGCTGTCGCATTTGGGACAAGTGTCCTGTCGAAAAAGTTTTTGTCCAGGTTTTAAAACGATTTCATATCCGCATCGATGGCACTTCATTATCTTTCTCCCATAGCTGTTTGAGGCTTATAGAACCGATATCCGCATGCCCAGTTCATCGATTTGAAAATCAAAAAATCTGGCGCGGTCGTTAGGGGGCGCAACGATCAGCTCGCGGCGGATGTTCGCCGCAGCCTGCGAATCTTTGGCGACGATAAATAAAAAGCCGCCGCCTCCGGCGCCCAAGAGCTTTGCGCCGAAAATCCAATCTTTAATGCGATGAATAACGGCTTCTATTTCCGGGGTTGTTTGACCGTTGTCCAACGTCTTGTTGAGTTCCCAAGCGCGATGGATATTTTTCCCGAACTCATCGATAAAACGATGATCCAGGTTTTCCTTCATTTCCTTCGCCAAAGAGCTCAGTTCATCGAGCACCTGCAGTGCTTCCTGCTCCCGCCGGAGATATCTGCCGACCACCTGCCGCAAAAGGTTTTTTGCCATTCGTCGGTAGCCGGTATAGTATAACAGAAACCGTTCATCGAGTTGTTCGCTTGGGGATGTGAGATGAGTCCATGACAAGCTCGGCGTTTGGTCATAACCGGGCTGGGTGGTGATCAGCTTGACGCCGCCGGCCACACCGCCGATTTGATCCTGCCATCCACCGCCGGTGGTCATGAGCTGTTCAAGAATGCTGGTCCGCGCATAGATTTCTTCACGCGGAAGTGTTCTGCCGCATAGTCTTGCCAAAGCCGCAATAATGCCGGCGCCGAGGATGCTCGAGGTACCGAGCCCCGATCCTGCGGGCAAGGCGCTGAAGAGAGTCAAATCGATGCCGCCGCCGTACGGCATAAGGGCTTCAGCCAAACTTCCCTGAAAATCGAGCGGTATCAATCCGGCGGCAAACAGCGCCGCTTTGGGCAAAGAGAGCCAATCCGACGGATCCTCGAAACGCCGCAATTCCTCGAGGCTTCGAACCACAGCGCGCTTACCCAGGTCAATCGAGTTGATACCGATCAGGCGATCATCCGCCGGGCGTTTGGCTACGACTTGAATGGGATATTGACCATTCAAAGTAATCGAGGCGTTCAACACACAGCCGCCGCGTTCGAGACAGATCGGCGGCGTATCGGTCCAGCCGCCGGCAAAATCAAGTCTGGCAGGCAGCAATACCCAAACCACTTCATCGGAACGAATCGGCCGGCCGGGCGTCAAGGGCAGGCAAGCGAGTCCCAAATTGACGGCGTCGCGAATTCTTTGGAACGATTCCTCATAGTATAAATCAGCTTCTTCTTCGCTTCCCGTTTCCTTGTATAGTGAAGCCAGCCAGAGCTTGGCGCGCGCTTCCTGCAGGGGCGAGCCTTTAAAGTCCTTCAAAATATTAACGGCGGTTTTACGCTTACTTTCGTTATCCAAAAGATCTTTTAGATCGTTAAAAGAGATTTTGTCCTGTTCCAATTCCGATTTAAAGTCTGCCAGTCGCCGGCGTCGACGAATTTCGCAGCGATGTTCTAAAAGCCGATCATAATCGATGCTCAGCATAATTTCTTTCAGACTGAGCCGCTCGGATTTTAGCCATTCAGCTGAAGGCTTGCCTTCCTGCAGAGAAAGAACGGCCTGTACGGCTGCAAACGGCGTCGAGTCAATTGGGAATAGCGCCGCATCCCAAAGATTTCCCTGATTCGCCCTCAAATCGCCAAGATTGCAGCTCGCCAAAAATTCAGCAAATGGGCGATTCAAATAGCGTGCATCATCCGACTTGAAAGAATCCTGAATTCCATAAAGAATCGCGACCCACTTCCCGCTCTGTATCGGCAGAACAGTTAAACAATTCCCTTTTTTCAAACGAATAGGGCCGGTTCCTTCAGGAATGTTGTTGAGGATGTTCTCACCGGAGAGTTCAACAGGACTATCCAACAAGCTTCCTTCGATCAAACAAGGCTTCTCAACGGCCAGCTTGCGGCTGGTGATTTCGGCATTATAAACCCATGCCGATTTAAGCTCCGGGAAAAGCGCGGCATTGGAGCGGACGCCGTTGGTGAACCGATAAAGTGCAGAGGCTTGGGTCAAGCTGTAAAAGTTGTGCAAAAATTCTTCGCTGCGGCCGACATGATAAAATCCGCAATAAGGCAGACAGCTTACATAAAGAGCAATCTCGCGCAGCTTGTCGCCGTCCGGTATGTCGGCCTTGCCGCATACGGCATAGAGAATTTCGTGATAAAGGTTTAGATCGAGTTGACCCTGCGCGAACGAACGAATGAGTTCACGACAGTCCAGCAGTGTATGCACCGCGTCGGCGGAAAGATTTAGAATGCCGGTATCGAGCCAAATTCGGCGTGAGAAATCGACGGCGCCGGCGGCTTCCAATTCTTCCATGCTGGGCTTTTGCAATACATCGGCGACGACCGTCGCGCGAGTCGAAGGCTCGCGCACGACATAGACGCCGAAATAGCGGCCGTGCTGGGCGTTTTCGGAAAAGGCGACGCCGGTGATACCTGTCGGGTGGAAATTGACCATGGACGGATCAAAGTTGAGAAGCACGTCGCCGCTGGCGACGATCACCTGTCCGCCGCTTGCGCACGGCAGTTCGGCATAGCTGCGGACCATGATGTCGAACAGGCAGTCATAGTCCGGCGAAGGCAACGGCGTAAACAGCTTCCCCATGGCCGCATAGGCAGGCAATCGACGGCTGTCGCCGCCGCTGTGCAGAATAAGGATTCGTTGCGCAAACAGATTCTCGCCGAGGAGGCGGTGCAGCTGTTCCAAGACATAAAATGTGCTTCCGCCCGATCCGATGCGCTTGCCCATCGGGTCGGGAATGACCTGAATATTACGTACTGGTAACGATTGCTGCAATTTTTCTTCGACTTGTCTGCGGTATCCTGACGCCTGCGCCTCATTTGCCGCCGTCAGGATACAGTAATCAAAAGGGGCGATGGAGTTTGTACCCATAAGATCTCCGGTCCGGATGTCAGTGCATCGAATGGGATGCAAGGAGTTCAAGGGAGAGACGCAGCGCAGCTTCCCAACCGGAATCGTCGATTCCGATTTGGTTTTCGACCTGTTTGACAGCGCGATAGGCCGCCTGCGCCTCGAGAAAACTGAAATAGCCGAAATAGCGACGAACGGAAAGCTTTAAAAAATGGGCGGATTCCACTATTCCGGTGGGAAAGGGCTCTTTATACTTTTGGCCGGGCGGCAGATCGCGCCATGGAGTATCGAACGGCTTGCTCACGCGTCCTTCACCGCGGCGGCGATGCTCCCAAGAAGCGCTCATTCTCCATTTCCGAGCGGGCCTTGCGCTTACGCCGAGAATCATTCGTTCGAAATCGTTGCCCAAAAAGTGGCCGATCGGCACGTTACGGTGCAGGTATTTTTCCCACGCGCCGCCCTGCCCGTTGTAGGTTCGATTGGTCACGCGTGTGTACTCGGCAAACAAATCAACGCCAGGCAATCGCGGGGGATCCGCCCAATTCAGGCCTGCCGTCAGGCCGTACTCGGGCGGTTCACCCTTGTCGTCGACATTAGCGTGCTCCAGCTGCACATCATCCAGCAGGAAACTGCCGTAAAAAGTAAGCCGGTTCGCCGCCAATGCAACAACATCCAGTTGCGCCATGACGTTGGCGGTCTGCGGTCCGTTGTGCTCTTCGCCGGTGAAAAAGATCAGCGGATTGAGAAAGGACAATTCGAAGCCGGCATTGGGGCCGCCGTAAAGGGCCGTCTCGCTCAAGGCAATGCGCAGAAAAGGTTGCGGGTGCCATTCGAGGCGATGGCCGGACAGGAAGCGGTTTTGCTGCGCGGGTTTGGCGTTAATCGGATAATTGGTTTGGTCAAGCTGCGCGGCAAAGAATGAGAATTGAAGATTAGGGTGAGTCCATGCGCCGTAAAAATGATCCATCGGCCTCGCCGAGGCAGAAATCATCAAAGAAGCATCGCGACCCGGCCCCCATACGAGGTAATCGCGGCCGAGCCGAAAGGTGAATCGACCTGTTTTGAAGGATAAATAAGCCTGCTCGGTATAGGCAGCCCAACCGCCCTGGCGCTTACCGATGTAGAGCGAGTCAGCATCGAGCTGATTGTCGATGTAGAACGAAGTGACGGCTTTAATTCCCGGCGCTACGGCAGCTCCGAGGCCCAGGCGCAAAGTCGAGTGCAAAGGCTGGTCGGCTTGCGAGGAAACTCTTTGGTCGAAGCGATTCCAGGTAAAGAGGAACTCACTGCTGCCTTGTCGGTTCCAACGCCGCAGATACAGCCCGATAAGATCTGCTTCCACTTGTTCCGCCTGCAACGCTTCGATATCGTAAGGCATTTGCAAAAGCGACAAGTTCCACAAGCTGCCGCGGTGCTGCAGAAAACGGACTTCATCTACCAGCCAATGGTCGGGAGCAATGGTTTGTCCGACGACCGGCCGACAAAGGATCAGCAAGGCAAAGCCAAAAAATATTTTAATAAGCGTTCTTATTAAAAAGCCCTTTCATCAGCGTCAGCAGGATTATACGCAAATCGAATGAAAAAGACCAGTTTTCGATATAAAAAATATCGTATTGAATTCGTTTTTCGATGGAAGTGTCGCCGCGCAGGCCGTTGACTTGGGCCCAGCCGGTGAGGCCGGTTTTGACCTGATGGCGGATCATGTACTCCGGAATGTGGCGACGGAACTTTTCGGCAAAATAGGGGCGTTCGGGTCGCGGTCCGACGACGCTCATATCGCCTTTGAGCACATTCCAAAATTGCGGCAGCTCATCCAGCGAGGTGCGGCGTAAAATCTTTCCTATAGGGGTGACGCGCTCATCTTCTGGAGTGGTCCAGCGTGTATCGCTTTCCCCCCCTGAATCGACGCGCATGGTTCTGAATTTGTAGATCGTAAAGGGGCGCCCTTGTGTGCCTAAACGGGTCTGCGCAAACAGAATCGGCCCTTTCGAGGTCACCTTGACCAACAAGGCGATCAAAATCATCAATGGACTGACAAGGACGAGAAAAACCAGGCTGAAAAGAATGTCGAACGCCCGCTTGAGGTAAACATACTGCCACGTATCGACCGGATTGGGACGTACTCCGATCAAGGGAATGCCGTTGAGGTTAAGCACTTTGGCGCGAGGATGAATGAATTGAAAAAGATCGGGAATGATGTTCACTTCGATGCCGGCATATTCGCATTCGCGGACCACTTGCTCCAAATGCCGCGACTCTTTCATACTCAGAGCGACAACAACCCGATCGACGGCAAAATTGGCGAGAATTTTCGCAATATCGGAAACTCTTCCCAAAAGCGGTCGCGGCAAGTCGCTGTTAGCATTCGATTCGTCATCCAAAAAACCCAGCACTTGGTAGCCGGTTTCGCGATGGGTCATGATTTCATAGGCGAACCTTCTTGCAGTCGGTCCGGCGCCGATGATCAATAGATTCCGCGGTTTGGCGCCGAACCATTTAACTTTCAGCGAATATTGGAAAAAAAAGTGCCAAGCCGTCAGCAGGAGCGCGCTGAGCGGTGCGAAAATCAAGAGCATCAATCGAGAGACGTCGAAAGACTTGAAGATAAATCCGGTGCCTGCATAGAAAAACAGAGTGGAAACCAGCGAAACGGCGATCGCCCGGATGTCGACGACTTTCACGGAGAGCTTTTTCCCGGAATAGAGGCCGCTGAACTGCGTAACCAGGAGCCAAAGGAACAGCAGGAGAGCAAGATTGGGCAGATAATGCCGCAGCGACGGCGCGGTGGTCATCTCTTCCGGCAAAGGAAAGAGTCCGAACCGCAGATGGTAGGCTGCCAGAAAGGATAGGAACAAAATCACCAAATCGACGAAACGACGCAGACCGTTCAAAATATTCGAGTGTTCACGCAGCATATTGTTTTCGATTTTTATGTTCGCATCTTGCGTGCTTCATTCAGCACAAATTCAAAACGTTCAGCGATGGTCGATAAGCGAAAATTCTGTTCCGCATAACGCCGACCGTTTTCCCCCATGGTCATGCGCAAGGCTTCATCCCGGCGAAGCTGCTGCACCGCCGCGGCCAAATCGGAGGCGGTTTGCACCGCTTCCCCGACACCTATGCGACGGACGTATCGCGCGGCATCGCTCGTTTCCGGCGCCGTAATAAGTATCGGCCGTCCTGCACAGCATGCCGTCCATATCTTTGAAGGCACACTGTACCGAGCGGCGTCTTCGTTCAACAGCACCAGATGGACATCGCCGCTTGCCAGCAAAAGCGGCAGATCCCGAAACGGCTGCAGCGGCAGAATAAGCAGATTGTCGAGCTGAAGCTCCCGTTTTTTTGCCTGCAGAAAGGGCAAGGCAACACCGTCGGCTGCAACCACAAAAAGAATTTCTTGTATCGACTTGAGATATTTAGCGGCATCGATTAGGGTTTGCGGATTCTGTTTCATGCCGAAGGTGCCCGCATACAAGACCACAAACCGGTCCATCAAGCCGTAACGGCGGCTGAACTCGTTATCTTTGGGCAAAGGGCGAATCGTGTCCGGCGAAGCCCAGTTCCGAATAAGGTGTAAATTCGGCTGTCGGATCCCCCAATCGCGCAGACGTTCAATGAATTGTTCCGCAACCGCGATGACGCCCGCAGACTGCTGCAGGCAGCGTTTTTCAATTTGCCGATAACAGCTGCCGACGGCGTAACCGATCACTCCGAGTTTTTTGCCGAGAACCGCAGCCATGGCATCGCTGAGGATGTCCTGCCACCAAAAAACGAACGGGATGCGGCATCGACGCGAAGCTGCGAAAATGTGCCGCAGGGCTTCCAGAGGGGTATCGGCGGCCAAAATGACATCAGGCCGTTCTTTTTGCAGCAGGTCTGCGGCCATTTTACCATAAGCGCGCTCCGCCGCCCACCGCGGTAAGAACCCCGCCTTGCGGTCGAAAGGCAGCCGCAGGTTGACGACAGTCAAGCTGTTCTCAGAAATGAAATCGCCTTGCGGACTGGCGCTGTCGCTGGTGTAGACGTGAATGACCTCATGCCCGCGCCTTGCCAGTGCGCGGCTGAGGTCATAGATGAACGCATAGCCGCCATAGTCGCTTAACAGCAGCTTCATTTTATTTCTCCCTCGAAAAAGGAGCGGTAGAGGGCCGCATAACGTTCTCCAAGGATCGAAAGGTCATAGCGACGTTTAATTTCCGCATGCATCTCCTCCCGAGGCCAATGTCGGTCCAGAAGGGAGTCGACCATTCTACGGAGAGTCTCCGGCGAACAGTCGCCGCATAGGGCGCCGAAATGAACGTTTTCCCGAAACGGCGGAATGTCGCGCGCCAAAACCGGTATGCCGCAGGCCTGCGCCTCGATGTTGGTTTTGCCGAAGGTCTCCTGGCGCGATAGGTTGATGAGCAGCGACATGGCGTTGTAATGACGGCGCAGCTCGTCGAGGTTGCCGGTGAAGGGAAAGAGATCGACATGAGGCAGGCATTTCAACTGCTTTTGCGCATCCGTTGACAATCGGCCGACGAGGCGAAAGCGAAACGGCAATCCGGCATCGCGGACATAGAGAATGAATTGCATTAGATCCTCGAAGCCCTTGGTGCTGAAATCATGGCGTACAGCCACCGCACCGATGACCGGCTGAGCATTCCGGCGTTCTTCAGGGAACAGCATCGAGCAATCTATGGCCGGCGGAATGACGGATAAAGGAGCGCCTTTGAGATGACTATAACGCACATTCTCCGCAGCATGTTCAGAAATTGCAACGAGTTTGAGAGAATTCAGCGCTGCAAAAGCGCGCTTTTTTTGCTCATGCAGAAATGCCGACCGATCGATCCACACGGCAGGATAGACGTCGGTATGCGGGCAGCTCACACAATGAGTCTGCCACTTTTCGCAGTTTTGACTGAAACTGCATCGGCCGGTCAACGGCCACATGTCGTGCAGCGTCAGAACGACGTTTTTTTCCTGCAAAAGATAAAGCGAACGCAGATCAAAAAAATATCCCTCCAGATGGTGCAAATGAATGATGTCGAAACGGGGTGCCAATTTTGACAGCAGGCTGCTGAAGAGCGGCGCATAAAGGCTGTCCAAGCCGAGGACACGGGTGCGCACGGCATTGAACAGCACAACCGATTTGGGCAGCAACTTGGGAATGACACGCTCTTCATCAACGGATTCCCGCGGACACCAGAGATAGGAAGCGAACCCGTCGATACGATTTACGGCGCGATGGATTGCCAAGACATGAGCTCCGGCTCCGCCTTTGCTCAACGTTGAGGTGATTCTCAAAATCCGAATCGTCTGCACGGTTTACAGCACCCTGCGCAATAGTTCGGCGGCCTTTTCAGCCGCTTCCTGTACGCTGATCTGCCGCAGGCACGATTGATGCCCGCAAGTGGTCAACAAACAGCCTGCACATTCAATTTCCCGTCTAAGGACGATATGTCCTCGACCGTAAGGACGCCATTTAAAGGGTTCATCGCGGGCCGAAAAGATGGCCAGGCAGGGGACGCCTACACCCGCGGCCAGGTGCATACCGCCGGTATCGTTGCCGATGTAAGCGCGGCAGCGGCGCAGCAGCGCGGCCGTCGGCCGCACCGCAAGGCCTGCGGCATTCAAGCCGGTTTTCCATTGCGACACCAGGTCATCTCCCTGCTCCTTCTCGTCCCTGCCGCCGATGACAATGGGGAAAATCGAAAACTCGGCAATGAGCCGTTCGATCAATTCAGCATAACGATCCATCGGCCATCGTTTTGCCTGCATTTTCGAAAACGGCGCTACGGCCACACAGCTATTTTCCGGCAGCGTAATTCCTTTTTCGGCAATCAGTTTTTGCGCTTCGACTTCATCCTCCGAATTCAACAGCAGGTCGAAGGAAATGTGATCGACCGGGATTCCGTCCTTTGCCAGGCGAAACAGGATACGCTCGGCTTCATGAAGGCCTGCGCTTTCACCTGTGAACGGGCCGAAGCCGCGAAAACCGAGGAGCAGGCCGATGCCGAGCGAGCGGAAATAGATTCTATCCCGAAAAATTTGTCTCCTTTGCCGTCGCGAGGGCGTCAAGTAAGCGACGGCATCGAATCGTCGTGCGCGCAAAAGCGGCCATAATCTTACCAGTGAATGGAGATGCCGCCTGCCTCCGTCGGCGCTTTTGGGAAATGCCACGATATCCGCAAAAAAATCCGAAGAAAATAAGTCGGCGGCCTGCACATAGCCTTCGCCTTCCACTCGATCGGTCAACAGCGTGAAGCGGGCATGTGGAAAAGCCTTGCGCAGCGCCCACAACGATGGAAGAATCATGATGGTGTCGCCCAAATGGCCGATATGAAAGACTAAAAGCCTTTCGACTTTCATAGATTCCAATCCTGCAAAGGCGAAAGGGGCTTGTCGGGCTGAATCTGTTTGACCGACAACTCGTAACGCCGTAGAGCGATGACATCCTTTTGGAGGGTGAGGTGGCCGGCAATCACGGAGAGAAAGAAAAGAATCTGTATCGAGTAGGATATAAAAAGAGAGTCGTTTAAAATCCATACGCAAAAGGCAAAGAGAATGAGATAGGCGTGATAGAATTCAAAGCGGTCACGGGTTCTCTTTAAAAGCGGCGAAACCATGAACCACAAATAAACGATCGTTGCCGGAATACCATAACGAACGGTAAACAGCAACCCGCTTTCGCTGGTCGGTGCGGCTTCATTGCCGACCAAACGCCCTCCTTCGTAGCCGGCGTCGATGCCGAAATCATAGAAAGGAATATAGTACCCATGTCCCCATATCGGTTTGCTGCGGATCATTTCCACGAGCGTGTTCCACAAAACTTCTCGGCCGGCTAAAAGATGGTAACGCGCCTCAGGCATAAAGCGCAGCGGCACACGTTCATGTACCCAAAGAAAAAATTGATAGACGTAATAGTAGAGATCGTTATTAAAAACGATCAGATAAATAATGACTCCGGCAAGTGTAATGGCGGCGAGCAAATAGCCGTAATGAAGGCGGAACAGTCGGAACAGAAGAAGAATCGGCAAAAGAGCAATCGCGACCTGACCGGTTCGCGATCCTGAAAGCACCAGAAAGCCGATCGAGAAAGCGATCGTCAAAAGATGGAAAAATTTTTTTTTCGAGACCAGGAAGACGCCTGATATAAGCGTAAGGGCGGACAGATAAACGCCGAAATGGTTGCCTGAGCCATACATCAATTGAGCGCGGTTTTCGATGCCGTTGCATTGCCAAACATAGAGCAGAGGCGCATCCGGCGCGTCATATGCCGTTAAAGCGGTAGAGATCAGAAGAGCGGCATAAAAATAATAGGGAATCGAGCCGAACAGTTTGGTAAAAAAGATCTCTTCATCTTTGTAAAAAATGACATAGTAAATGATAAAATACATGGTAAGTACGGCGATCAGAAACTGGCCGGCATTAAGCAGGAGCTTGGGTTCGAATCCATGAATTGCTGTTACACCTATTAAGGTTGCAATGAGAAGAAGGAAGGGTAAATTAAGGCGGGGAAAGTCATGCTTGCGCTCAATAATGCGGCCGACAACCAGTCCAAGAAAAATCATGAGCCATAGGACGGAGAAAAATCGAGACTCCTGAAAACCCACTAAGGTCGGCTGCAAAATGAAGAGAAAAAAGAAAATCAATTGAACGATCTGCAGCATATCAGGCTCCGGCAAACAGTTTCTTTAAACGGAGGAGCGTAAAAAAAGTCGAATCTACACCGACGACCTTATAGGCGGCGGCGGCGAGGGTGAGGTTCCAAAGGCTGAGGGTGGCGGCTGAAACGGCCGCGGCACCGACGGCCCCGTATCGGCTGATAATCGGCGCGCCCGCAACGAGGTGAAAAAGCACGAAACCCGCCATCATTCGTCGCGTGAGCCGTTGCCGGCCGCTCATGTTGAGCAGATAGGAAGCCGGACCGGAGAATGATTTGATCGTATGGCCGAACATCAGCAGCAACAAGAGCAGGAACGCTTTACGGAACGGGGGGCCGAATGCACCGAGCACCGTTTTGCCGAAAACCAAGAGAAAAAGATCGGCAAACAACGTTGTTGCCGCCAACAATGCGGCAGAGACGGCCATAATGCGTTCAAGTTCGCGCATTCTCCTTCCATAGTAAAATTCTGAAATCAACGGCGCGGCAATGGAATTGACGGCGAACAAGGCAAAGGAAACGAAAA
Source organism: candidate division KSB1 bacterium (assembly GCA_034505495.1). Classification (NCBI taxonomy): domain Bacteria; kingdom Pseudomonadati; species Candidatus Zhuqueibacterota bacterium. The sequence continues at coordinate 11,542 of JAPDQV010000013.1, forward strand.
ACGCAACTCTGGCTGCCGCGGAAAAGAGCGCCACTTCCTCCGGCGGTGAAAAGAAACCGAGCAGAACAACGGCAGCCTGATTAAAGACGATATTCATCGCATTCATCCACATCATATCGGTCGATATTCTGCGCCATTCAGCCGAACGATACTCTGCCGCAGCCCGTTCGAATTCCGGCGGCAATATGCGAACCAGCATCCATGTGCCTAAAAGAAAAGCAACCAGCACGACCACAAGGTAGCACCACCATGCCGTTTCGGCGGTTAAAGAGTGTATTCGCGAAACAAACATCAGCAAAGGAATAAACAGCAACGGCCTTACGACGCTTTCCGGAAATTCAGCAAGCACGACATGCCGGAAACCCCGCAAAGCCGCCTGTCGCACCATGGTCAAAGTGTAGAGAGGAATGCAGAGAAGCATGACCCAAAGGGCATCACGCTGAGCGGCGACAAAACGAGGCCTATCTGCAACCAGAAGTAATGCGCCCAGCCCCGCGGCAAGCAGCGAGGCGAAGAGGGATCTTTGAAAAGAAAAGGTCAACACGCCTTTAAGAAGCGGCCATTGCCCATTGACGCGATACTCCGGCACAAAGCGGAGCAGCGAATTGTCATAGCCCAATATGGTAAAGACGGTTATGATCAACAGAACGCTTTGCGCATAGGCGAAATAGCCGTACTCTGCAGCACCGAGGAGCCGCGCTGCAATGATTTGGCCGAGCAGCATTAAAAATGCACCGAAAATTTTTAACAGAAATACCGAGCCGGCACCTACGGCAAAGGTGCGCCCCGATTCGCGGCTAAGGATTCGGGATAGAAATTCGAAAGGCACTTTCACGTCGGTTATCAGGGTTGTGTCCGCGGACGAGGATAAGCGTCGACGAATATTGAGGCCGCAACCGGATCGATAAGAATCGACCAAGTCGCACTTCCTCCGCTCATATTGACGCGGCGATCTTCGATACGCCGTTTGACTTCGGCGGCGGTTTCCCCGAAATAGTTGTTGCGGGCGATGATATCGGGATAAGAAGGATATTTGAGCGAATAAGCGCGAATGAACAACGTCGACCCGAGTTGGAGCAGGTTATTTTTTTCGATCAGCGGCGAGGCATTGTCGAGGATGTTGATCGAATATTTGGTGCATGCGACAATCGTGTTGAGCTGCAGCGTCACCCGGCTTCGTTCGTTGACCAAGCTGACGACATTAACGCCAATGCCGCACTCGGCTATATAATTATAAAGCAGATCTGCCGTGCCTCTGAACTCGATGCTGCAGCCGACATCGCAATGGGTGATGCCGTTATCCGTCAACATCGAGCGGCTGCTGTTTGAAACCATACCTAGACTGTTCTGCCAATATCCCGGCGGGTTGGTGACGAGATTACCGATCGCGTTCAGCTGCGAATTCGTTTCGGCCTGGACGGCCGCCTTGCATTTATAAAAGAGTGAGCCGGAAACTTCCCCATATCCCTCGTTGGCAATGACGACGCCCCGATCGTTGATGTCGCGGAAAATGCACTGTCGGATGGAAACCCTGCCGCCGCGACAGTTCACCGCCATATCCGCATGATCAAAAACCGAACTGACCAGCTCCGCTTCGCCAAAGATTTCGAGACCCCTCCAAGATCCGGCGTTTTGCTGATCGAGTACATCGGTGGTAAAAATCACGGGCTCCTCCGCGGTACCGATGGTCACCAGCTTGCCGTAAACGATCAGCTTGCCGTATCCTTCAAAACGCACAACCGCCCCTTTGTCGATCAGCAGCGTCACACCTTCGGGGATCGTCAAGTCGTTGGCGACGATAATGTGGCGTCGGCTGTCCCAAACCGTGTAGAAATCAAGCTCGCCGGTGACCCGCCTTTCCGGATAGAGCACGACTTCTTCCAGCTGTAATGACCGGTCGAGATTGGGAAGGATCCGCCTGCCGTACCCTTTTTTCTCGATGACCAGGTTGTAGTTGCCTTCAGGAACTTCATCGAATTTGAAAAAACCGTCGGCAGCGGTCTGTGTTTTGTAAAGCGGACTTGCAAGCCGCGGCTCGAATAGCACGGGCTGACCGGCCGGTACGCCTAGAGAAGGAAAACGGCTCTGGAGATTCGCGATCGTTGTATCTGTCGGTAAGGCGGAATAAAGCATTACGGAAATTCCTTCATGGGAAACCATACCGCTCAGCTTGGCCGAACCGGTAATCGTTAATGTCCGTTCCTGGTAAAGTTTTCTCGTGCAGGCGAGGGACAAAACAAACAGCAACAGAAGGAAACGGAAGCATTCTATTTTTCTACCTACAGGCGTTTTCATGGTTTCCGGCCTTTAACAGCGCTTGACGCCGCTTTTATGCAATTTTTTTCAATTCGATCGAACGGGTGTCGACAAGTATCGATTTGCCGACGGCTTCGATGGTGATTACGAAATAATGCGCACCTCGTTCTTCAACGATGCGGCCTTCTAATCCCATGAGAATACCGCTGCTGATCCGCACATAGTCGCCGACAACAATGCCGTCGCGCACCTGCAGATCGACGCCGCTTTTGAGAAGACTGCGGATGGTCTCGATCTCTGTCTCGCGCACCGGCATAGGCTGATTATTAAAGCCGACAATTCGCACCATACCGGGCGCCTTTAATACCTCAAACCGATGGACGAACGGCACGCGGCAGAAAATGTAGCCCGGAAAGAGCGGTGCCTCCACCCACCGTTTGCGGTCTTTCCATTGGTTCAAAGTTTTTCGCAACGGCAGGTAATGATCAAAGCCCGCCGTCTCTAAATAGCTCTTGACCTTCTTTTCGTGCCTCGGTTTGGTGACAAAGGCGTACCAAAGCTCCTCCCAATGCGAAACCATCCGTTACAACACCCTCCTGTTTTCGATTCACAATCGTACGTCGACCGTCGTTTTCCTCTTTTCACGCGGTTTCTTTTCCCCGTCTTCCGCATAGTAATAGTAGTAATATTGGTGATGGTAATACCCGCCGTAAGAGTCGGCGCGCGAAACGTGGTTCAATACGACGCCGAGAATCGGCGCCTTGATGCGACGGAGCTGATCGGCAGCGGCTATAGCAGCGCCGCGCGGTGTTTCTCCACTGCGAATAACCAACAGCACACCGTCGACAAAGCGAGCCAGAACCGAAGGATCGGTCACTGCATTCACCGGCGGCGTATCGATGATGACCATCGCATAGCGGCTGCGCAGTTCATTGAGCAGCGCATTCATACGCTCGGAACCCAGCAGCTCTGCGGGGTTCGGCGGATTGATGCCGCACGGCAGGAGATCCAAATTGGGTACATCGGCAACGGGAATCACCGCCTCTTCAGCCGTCTTTTGTCCGATCAGTACGTTCGTCAGGCCAGGCTGATGCGGTACCTGAAACAGCTTGTGCAGCATGGGTCGGCGCAGGTCGGCGTCCACAAGACAAGTTTTGGCGCCCATTTGCGTAAAAGTAATTGCCAAATTGGCTGCCGAGGTTGATTTTCCTTCGCGCGGGCCGCTGCTGGTGATCAAAATGACCTGCTTTGGATTTTCCGGCGCGGTAAACAATATGTTGGTGCGCAGACTTCGATAAGCTTCCGAAATCGGTGAACGCGGCCTTAGGTGCGTGACCAGCCTCTCGTTGATGGCCGTCACTTCCGGGTCTTCCGATCGGGGCGTTCGAAGACCTGAAACCAGGGCCTTTTCCGGCCGAATCTCGGGTACAGCGGCAATCATCGGCAGGCCGACAGCCTCTAAATCCTGCAGCGAGTTGACCGAATCGTCCATGTACTCCATGGTAAAAGCGGCGGCCGCGCCCAGGCTGAGGCCGATCAGGAAGCCTAGGAATAGGTTCAGCTTTTTTTTCGGACGAATCGGCTCGCGCTCCTCTTTTGCAGGATCGATGATCCGCACATTACCCAGCTGACCGACTTCGGTGATGCGCGACTCTTGATACTTTTCCTGCAGCATGATGTACAGCTTTTCCGCCACCTGGGCCGCCCGCGTCAACCGCGCCAGCTGCAGCTTTTTCGCCGGTAGGCTTTCCAGCTGCCGATTGTACTCATCGACAATCTTTCCATAAGCCTCCACCTTGGGCTCCAGCGAACGAATGTCGATTTCGACCTCGATTTTGCTGGTAAACAACGAGCCGGAAATTTTGGCCGGATCGACGAACTGGTTGGAAGCGATAGAGGTGACTTCCTTTTTGAACTGCTCCTTGAGCGCTTCGATCTGCCGCGTGGTCAGCTCAATCTGCCGACGCGTATAGGGAGAGTCGCCTTTTTGGATCGTCTCAGCCTGATAGAGCGCCAGTTGGGATTCCTTCTCCGCAATGTTGCGGGTAAACTCTTCCAGCGCCGTAGTTTTACTGATCGATTCGATGTTGAAACTGCTGTTTTGGCGCTCCAACTCGGCGTTGATGTAGGCCAAACGCTGCCGCGCCGCTTCCAAGTCGGTGCGTGCCGAATTGTAGAGCGTTTCGAACTCGGTAATCTTGCGCACCAGGTCGGCCGTCTCCTCGTCCAAAGAGACGACTTTGGCAGACTCTTGATAAGCCCTCAGCTGCTCTTCCGAACCGGCCAGCTCCCGTTCGTAAAGCGCCAGCTGCTTTTCCAAAAAGTCTTTCACCTGACGAACTTCGGCTTGGCTCTCTTCTTTACTGATGCGTTCATAAACGGAGGCTACAGCGTTGGCAACAAAATAAGCCTCGAAGGGGCTGTGTGCACGGAAGCGAATCTCAATCATATCCGTGTTGCGGATGTGGCGAACGCTCAGCCCCTCGCGCAGGGCTTTGACCTGCTCGTCAAAAATTTCGTTTTCATCCATCTGGCCGCGCAGGTTCAGCCGAATCCGGCGCAGAAAACTGAGATGATGCTTCAATGTATCGGGCCGCTCCAGAACCTCGAACTGCGCGGCATAGGGCGTTTTAAGCAGATTGCGTACTACACCCTCCGCCAAAGTACGGCTCTTTAGCACCTCCACCTGATTGTTCATCAGCGTCTCTTTGGTGATGGCGGAAGTAAAATTAAAAAGAGATTGGCCGACGCCGCTGCGATCCTCGAGAATCAGCCGCACCGTAGATTCATAGACCGGCTTTTGAAAAAAAGTCAAGAGAATCGTAATGACCATGACGACCGAAAATGTCGCCAGGATTGCCTTACGTCCCCGATAAAATATACGCAGATAATCCCGCCAGGTTAAGTGCTGCTCGGAAAGTCTGCTGAATAATCGACCGTTGCCGGGACCTTCATAAAGCCTCGGTTCGTTCATCGCACCATTCTCAACTTTGGTTAATCATTTCGCCGCGAGTACCATTGCGCTAAATAAATTGCCTGCACAATCATGGCTATGCGGAAACCCAATTCGAACACTTTGCTGACCAAATAAAAGGTCGTCCCTGATACCACCACCGTATCGCCGGGCAATAAAATGGGATTCTCTTTTAAATTACCCGTATCGACAAAACTTTTAACGTCCACATCTATGACTACGCTCGAGTCTCCCTCCGCCAAAGTGCGGACAACGCGGATTCTTTTTATGCGCGCGTCTTCCCGCGGGCCGCCCGCCCAGGAGAGAAGCGAAACAAGATCCGTCTCAAGCGGCACCATGTACTGGCCCGGCATGTTGACGAATCCCCACACATTGACCGGCATCAGCACTTGATCCTGTCCACCCAGATAATATTGAGCCGCCCGTCCGGTGGCGGGTCGTTGCTGCCCAAACGTTAATGTGTTCAAGCTGAGCATGAAAAGCATCGCGGCAATTGCTGCACGACATCTCATGGATCATCTCCTGCCGAATAGGCTTGATTCAACGCTTCAGCGCATGTCGATGACATCCGCGCCGTCGGGCGGCGTAAAATTAAAGTCGCGCGGCGTCAACTTGACCGATGTGTCGATATTTTTCACCTCAAAAAGGGTAATGTTGTCATTCACATCGGTCTGCTCGATCTTGCGAATCAACCGGCTCTTTTCATCGATCCAAAGCTTCATGCGGGTGACGTATTGATCTTCCGATTTCGCCTTCATGAGCACGCAGCGCATGCCTTCCGCATCCGAGGCCGCAGGTTGAGCCGTGTATTCGGTCAGGTATTTGTCGAGAAACTCTTTGATGAAAGGATTGTCGCTCGTTGCATTTTCCGGACGATCGATGACCACTTGATTGTTGGCTTTGGTAAAAGTCCAAAGAACCTTGCCGTTGGTGACAATCAACTGGTCCGGGGTTTCGATGCGGAATTGGTTGCCGTCCAAACTGCAGACGCGCCCGCTGAGGGTCTGAACCTCACCCGTCAGCTTCCAGTGAAAGGTCTGCGTAAACTCGGCGCAGACCGATTTGAGCGACTGATAGGACTTTTGTACGCTGCGCAAAAAATTGTCTGTTTCAACATCGGCGAACAGATAACCGCCTACAGCAAAAAGAAAATAAACGATTTTACCAGCTTCCCTCATCGATACCTCTTCTCATCTTTCTATGTTATCTCTCAAGTTTTACTTTTACCGTGCAAATGACAGCGGGATATCAAGGAATTACACAATCTTGTATGAAGCAGCAGCTTTAAAGTTCCTCGTCTTCCGTTTCATCCTTGAAATTCATCGCCTCCAGGTCTGCCGGAGTCATGAGCACCTCGCGCGCTTTGCTTCCTTCAAACGGTCCGACCACACCGGCTTCTTCCAATTGATCGATGAGCCGAGCCGCCCGCGAATAGCCGACCTTTAATTTGCGCTGCAGAATGGAGACCGATCCCTGACCGCTGAGTACAACGATCTTCATCGCTTCTTCAAAGAGCGGGTCGCGATCACCGCCTTCAAGAGAATATTCAGCGCCTTCTTCCTCTTCCTGATAGGCGGCCAAGGGCGCTTTGTTGAACTCGGGCTGATGGCGGACGAACTCGATCAGCTGCTCGATCTCTTCCAAAGAAATATAAGCGTTATGCAGACGAATCGGCTCGGCGCTGCCGGGCGGCAGAAAGAGCATGTCGCCACGGCCCAATAGCTTTTCCGCTCCGTTCATATCCAGGATGGTGCGCGAATCGACTTTGGTCGGCACCTGGAAGGCAATGCGCGCCGGAAAATTTGCCTTGATGACGCCGGTGATCACGTCCACCGACGGTCGTTGCGTAGCAAGGATCAAGTGGATGCCTACCGCACGCGACATCTGCGTCAGCCGCGCAATGGGCTCCTCCACTTCACCGGATGCGTTGGCGGTGAGCATGAGGTCAGCGAGCTCGTCGACGATCAGCACCAGATAAGGCAGCGGCAAAGGCTGGTCCTGTCCGCTCGGCGCATACAGGCCGTCGCGAATTCTTTGGTTGTATTCATCGATGTTTCTAACGCCGGCCGCCGCCAGAAGCGAGTAGCGACGTTCCATTTCCAGCTCGACCGATTTCAGCACTTGAATGGCCGATTTGGCGTTTGTGGCGACTTTTTGTTTGGCGCCTTCCACATAGTTCAGATGATGGCGATAAAGCTTAGCATAAGCGGAGAGCTCGAGCCGCTTGGGATCGATCAACACGAGCTGCGTTTCCGCAGGAGTGGACTTGTACAGGATACCGGCGATGATGGTGTTGAGGCAGACACTCTTGCCGGAACCGGTAGAGCCGGCGATCAACAGATGCGGCATTTTGGCCAAGTCCGCATAATACGGTTTGCCGAAGATGGTTTTCCCCAACGGCATGGTCAAAGGTGAAGCGGCGGCGCGAAACTCGGGCGTATCGATCACTTCACGCAGATAAACGATTTCCGGTTCGGGATTTGGGATTTCGATGCCGATCGTCGACTTGCCGGGAATCGGAGCGACCACGCGAATGCGTTGGGCGCGCATAGCCATTGCAATATCATCGGCAAGCGACACCACGCGCGAGAGGCGAATGCCGGGGGCAAGCTCCAGCTCGTACAGCGTGATGACCGGCCCCGGATGAATCTCGACAACCTGCGCCTGAATGCCGAAATCCTCGAGCTTTTCTTCCAAAAGTCTGGCGTTGGCGCGATAGTCGTCTTCGCTCAAGCCGCGCGAACGACTCTGCGGCAGGGTCAGCAGTTCCAAAGGCGGTTTCCGGTAATTCTGCAGATAGGAGAGCTGCTCTTTATAATCCAACCTGGCTTCGGCTCGCGGCGCTTCTTCCGGCGGCTCTTCAGCCTCTTCTTCCCGCAACTCTTCGAGAGGCTTCACCGATACTTGAGGCGGCCTTTCCAAATCCGATCGATGAATCTGCAGTTGTTGACGACGGAAAGGAACACCTTGGTCTTTATGTACCTCTTCCTTAATCTTTCGTGTTGCCTGCTTTGGCCGCCCCACATAATGCAGATTTGCCAATTTCCTAAAGAAATCCTCAAAGGGAAGTAAAATGTCGGAAAGCCGCAGGGTTGAAATAAACAGCACCGTGAGAATGACGGCACCGATGAGAAAGATAACCGCACCGATAGGCCCCAAAACCACAATCATGCCTTTAGCGATCCAGCTGCCGAGAAGACCGGAAAATTCGATTCGCGAGGATCCGCTTGCGGCGCTGCTTATGCCGTCGACAAGGGCAAAAGCGATGGAAACATAGAGGGCAAAAAGAAGCGTGTAAAATGTCCATCGGATCAGCGGATAGGAATCTTTGTGCAATAATCGGTTCCATCCCCAAAAGAAAATCAAAAAGGGCAGAACAATGGTTGCGTAGCCCAGCGTATATCGAATCAAAAAATGCGACAAATAGACTCCCGCCCAACCCGCAAGGTTACTGATCCGGTGACCTTCGAAAATCGATGCGGGGGTTTCTTCAGGCGAGTAGGAATAAAGAGCGGCAAAAAGCAGAATGCTAAAGACGATGAGCAGAATCCCCATGATCTCCTGCTCTTTTTCCGGGCTCATCGCCGCAGCGGTTCGGCGCGGGCTTTTTTGCACCAACCGTCTTTTTCTTCTTTTGGTCATGGATTATCCACTATAAAAGAATTCGCACCCTGCCGGCTTTAAATAGCGGTGCAACCGCAAATTGATCGAGTTGGGCACAGAAGGCAAGATCCGACCCGAAACCGATCTTTTGCAGAAATTTCCCATGGGGACAATTTTCAAGCAATTGTACCGTAGATCCGCTCCACTGCTCGGAAATGGTCACAGCTTTTTCGGCATCCGGAGTTAACCTGAACGCATCCGGCCTCGACAGCATCAGCCTGCGGATTGTTTCGCCGCAGCAGACGGAATCTTCGATCGAAGCCCGACCGTCGTTGCCCGCAGCGATCAAACAGAGATCGCCCGCGGCACCGGCCAGCCGCTCGACGACCGCCTGCAGGTTTAGAAAAGATAAAACAACGACTTCTTTCGCAGCTGAGGAATTAACCAGTGCCCGCGTACCGTTCGTCGTGGTGGTGATCACCCGTTTTGCGAAAACAACCTCAGGTACATACTCGCGCGGTGAATTGCCGAGATGAAATCCGGGAATTCTTTTGCCGCCTCGTTCTCCGCCCAAAACGACCTCATCAGATGGAAAGCTTGAATAGATCGCTAAAGCATCCTCAACGGTCAAAGCGGGAATAACTTCACGACAGCCGTTCTGCAGCGCCGTCACGATCGTCGAAGTCGCCCGCAGCACATCGGCTGCTGCCGCAACTTTGCCTTGCACACGTTCGGGCCGGATGTCATCCGCTGTCTCAATGAAATCGATCGTCCTTAGCGGCATTTTCACCCTTTGGGGCGATAAAAGGGCGTTTTGACCACCATTCCCGGTACGCGCCTGCCGCGCACATCAACCTCGAGCGGCGTACCTTCGGCTGCTGCATCGATCGCGACGTACCCCATGCCGATGCCCTTTTCGAGCATGGGAGAAAAGCCGCCGCTGGTTACATGACCAAGAAGACGGTCGCCTTGATAGAGCGCATAACCGTGCCGCGGTACGGCGCGGCCTTCAACTTCAAAGCCGATCAGCTTGCGCTTAAGACCCTGTTCGCGCACACGCAGGAGCGCCTCGCGACCGATAAAATCGCCTTTGTCCAGCTTGGTGATCCAACCCAGTCCCGCTTCCAACGGATTGGTCGTGGCGTCGATGTCGTTGCCGTATAGACAATATTTCATTTCCAAGCGCAGAGTATCCCGCGCGCCCAAGCCGATGGGTTCGATCTCGTATTTTCGGCCGGATTCCATCAGCGCCTGCCAAATCTGCACGGAATAGCTGCGGTCGAAACACAACTCAAAGCCGGGTTCTCCCGTATAGCCGGTGCGGGAAACGACGACGGGGAAACCGGCTACTTGCCCGCTTTTCATCCAATAATACTTGATTTCCGAAAGCGGCAAATCGGTCAGCGGTTGAAGAACGGCCTCCGCACAGGGGCCTTGAAGAGCAAGTAGGCTCAACTCGTCGCTGCGGTTCTCCAACTTTACGCCGTCCATTAGGTGCCGCTGCGCCCACTCCCAATCCTTTTCGATATTTGCCGCATTGACGACCATCATGTAATGATCTGCAAAACGATAGACCAACAAGTCGTCGACAATACCGCCGTCTTCGTAACACATGGCGCTGTACTGCACCTGATCCACCGCGAGCTTGGCGACATCGTTGATGGTCAGGCGCTGCAGAAAAGCAAGTGCATTCGGACCGCTGACAAAAAACTCACCCATGTGCGACACGTCGAAAAGGCCGACCGTCGTGCGTACGCGGCGATGCTCCTGCAGAATCCCCGCATACTGAATGGGCATGTAAAAGCCTGCAAATTCCACCATCTTGGCATTCAATGCGACATGGACATCGAACAGAGCCGTCTTTTTAATTTCCATCTGTGCTCCTTTCTTTTCGGCCTGCTCATCGGGTACATATCGATTCCTTCCATCTGAATTAGGAACCGATCACTGAAACGTCGCCCCATGGACTTTTTCAAAATGAAATTACAACTATCTTGACCATACAGTCAAGGAATAAATTGGCAGGCAAAAAAGGCCTCCCGAAAAGAATCGTTTCGGGAGGCCGAGGATTCAGCGGGTCAAATTCAGGAAATCATTAAAGAGGACAAAGATCATCAAGGCCAGCAACAATGCCATGCCGATCTGCTGTACGGCGATTTTTATTTTGTTGGAAATCGGTCGACGAATGAACGCCTCAACAGTCAACAGCAGCAGATGGCCGCCGTCCAAAGCCGGAACCGGCAAAAGGTTCAGCAGAGCCAGGTTGATGCTCAGGATTGCCGCAAAGGCCAAAAGATCGATAAAACCGCGTTTGGCTACTTGTCCGGACAGCTCGGCAATGCGCAATGGCCCGCCCAACGCTTCTTTGGCTTTGACCTTGCCGGTAAAGAGCGCCGCAAAGGACTTGAGAATCATGGTCGTTTTGTCCACAGTCATCAGCGCACCCATGCGGACGGATTCGAACGGGCCCAGAGGTTTGCGCACCGTTTGCGGCATAATGCCGATCAAGCCGACGTCCAGCGTCGGGTCGTATTTCGGCGTCACATGGGCGAAAAACGGCTTGCCGTCCCGCTCCCATTCGATGTCCAGAGTCCGATTCGGCGCCTTGTGAATGATTGCCGTCAGATCTTCCCACTTTTCCACCGGCCTGCCGTCGATGCTGAGGATGCGGTCGCCGGGCTTGAGTCCGATCGAATCAGCCGGACTGTTCGGACTGACGTTGCCGACAATGGGATAGAGCGGCTCTGCGGGTACTTCTATACCGGTGGTGCCGATAATCATCGTATAGAGGAAAAAAGCCAAAAGAATGTTGAAAATCGGGCCGGCCGCGATCACCAGGAACCGCGCCCAAACCGGCTTGGACATGAACTCGTAGGGTTCGCCTTTCAGGGAACCCGTATCGAGACTCTCGTCGATCATGCCCGACATCTTGACATAGCCGCCGAGAGGAACGGCCGAAATGCAATAGTCTGTATCACCGATCTTTTTGCCGAAAAGGCGGGGAGGAAAGCCGATCGAAAATCGTTCTACACGGATACCGACCAATTTGGCCAGCAGAAAATGGCCGAATTCGTGCACCAAAACCAGCAGACCGATGATAAACGCAAACGGCAGACCATAGACGTATAAAGTATGCAAAAAATCGCTCATAATTCCTTTCCCGCAGCAAAACGCTGTCGATGATTCATACCGTTCCAGCCTCGATTTCCTGCCGAACGGCGCCAATTAGACGAGGCTTTCCGCAAAAAGATTCTTTTATTTTAATCAAAATCGATTTTTCCGGCAATATTTCTTGCCCATTCGTCCGCGGCAAGCAATTCCTCGATGCTCGGCTGTCGGACAATTTGATGCGCCGAAAGAGTCTGTTCGATGATCGCCTCGATTTGGTCAAAGCGGATCTCACGGCGTAGAAACCTTTGCACCGCGATTTCATTGGCGGCATTGAGAACCGCCGTCGATGTCCCGCCGCTTTCCAGTGCTTGGTACGCCAGCGCCAGGCAGCGAAACTTTTCCAAATCCGGCGGCTCAAAGTCGAGCGAAAAAGCGATGGAAAAATCCATGCGCGGGAATTCGGACGGCCGACGCTCCGGCCAGGTTAAGGCCAGTTGTATCGGCACACGCATGTCCGGCTTGCCCAGCTGCGCTTTAACGGAACCGTCGCGAAAAGCCACCATCGAATGGACGATCGACTGGGGGTGAACAACAACGCGCACGCGGTCCGGCGTCAGGCCGAACAAGCGGCAAGCTTCGATCACCTCCAAACCCTTATTCATCATGGTTGCCGAGTCGATGGTAATCTTGGCGCCCATCGACCAGTTCGGATGCTTGAGCGCCTCCTCGACGGTGACCGAGGAAAACTTTTCCTTAGGCAACAGCCGAAACGGACCGCCCGAACCGGTGAGCAGGATTTCCTCGACCGTCGAAACATCTTCGCCCATCAGACATTGAAACACAGCGCTATGCTCGCTGTCGACGGGCAAAATACGCACGTTTTTTTCAGCAGCCCGCCTCATCACGTGTTCGCCGCCGATCACCAGGCTTTCTTTATTGGCCAGCGCCACATCGCAGCCTTTTTCCACGGCGGCCAGAGTCGGCAAAAAGCCGGCCGCCCCAACGACGGCATTGACCACCAGCTCCGCATCGATTCTTTCGATCAGCCGAACAAGCGCCTTTTCACCGGCAAAAAGCTCAACATTGAGCCTTAGCAGCTCTTCGATGACATCGGACGACGGCTCCGCTCCGCTGATCGCTGCAGCGCGGGGCCTAAACCGGCGACATTGCTCCAGCAGAACATCGATCTGAGAGTGCGTCGAAAGGGCGGTCAAAGAAAGCAAATCCGGATTGGCTTCGATGCACTGCAGCGTGTTACGGCCAATCGAGCCGGTCGATCCCAACAGGATGATTCGCTTGCTCATAACGAACTGCTCACGATCGAAAACCGTTCGAGAAGGCGCATGGCTTCCTCGTGTTCGTTCGGAGTAGGTTCTCCATCCAAAAAACGAATGCCCAGCTCATCGGCAAAGGCATCTCGAATGCAAAGAGCGGCTTGTCTTTTGTCAACGCCGTGCGGCAAAACCTGATTTAGCACCACGGTGCGCCGTTCCATGAAGGATCTCAGCCGTAGCCGTTGTGAATCGTCGCGCACGGCGACATAGCGGGTAATGTTCAAATGTTCCTCGCCGATTAGGATGGAGCCGTGCTGCAGCACGCCGTTGCTGATACGTCTCTGTGCGCTGCCGACTAATTTTCTATTGCCGATGACGATCTCATATTGCGCCGAGGAGGCATAGCAAAGCGCGGCCGGGTCCGGACCATTGAATTGAGGCGTTCTTTTTTTGCGTTCGAAATCGACCGGTGCGCCAAGGCAGCGCAGGCCGCGCACCAGACAGCGGCTGATCAACTCATAGATCGTCAAAATGTGGTCGGAAAAATATCGACTGCTCGGCGGCAGAACGACCGCATAGGTAATCTCGTTTTGGTGCAAAACCGCCCTTCCGCCGGTAGGCCGATAGACGACGTCGACACCGTCCTCTCGACACCGGTCAAGGTCGAGATCCTGCTCGGACTGATGATATCCCAGAGAAATCGTCGGCACTTTCCAGCCGTATATACGTAGAGTCGGCAGTGTCTCGCCGCGTGAGGCGGCCAACGTCATCGCCATATCGAGGGCCATATTGTACGCCCCTGGCAACGCTCCGTAATGGATAAACCGCCACAGTTCGTCGGCTGAGCCGCTCACTCAGATGATTCCCCGTTCTGCCTTTTCAATGAACTCTAAAATGTGAAGAACTTCGGGAATGAGCTCGACCTCTTCCCGAATGCGGGCCACTGCCTGGCTGACATTGAGGTTGGATCGATAGATCAGCCGATAAGCATGTTTGAGAGCGCGCATGGTCTCTTCAGGGAAACCGCGCCGCCGCAATCCGACCGAATTCAGCCCGACGAACCGCAACGGTTCTTCTGAAGCGAGGATATACGGCGGAACGTCTTTGGTGACGCGGAAATGGCCGCCGACCATGACGTGTCGGCCGATGCGGCAGAATTGATGCACGCCGGTGAGCCCGCCGATGATCGCCCAGTCTTCGACCGTAACATGTCCCGCAAGCTGCACGGCATTGGCCAAGATGACGTTGTCTCCGACGATGCAGTCATGGGCCACATGGGTATAAGCCATCAGGAGGCAGTTGGAACCGACGACGCTCTTGCCGCGCATCTGCGTACCGCGGTTGAGTGTGCAGAACTCGCGCACCGTCGTGTTGTTGCCGATCTCAAAGGTGGTCTTTTCGCCGCCGAATTTAAGATCCTGCGGCAACGTTGCAATGACGGCGCCGTGATGAATGCGGCAGCCGGAGCCGATGCGCGCGCCGTCGGCAATCAGCACCTGCGACGCAATCGTTGTGTTGTCGCCGATCTGTACATCGCCTTCAATAATGGTATACGGGCCGACGCTTACATTTTCGCCTAGTTCGGCTTTAGGGTTCACAATTGCCGTCGGATGGATGGACGTCACTTCCGCCTCTTTAGTTTTAGGGATTATTTCTGCTCTCGATCGACAATGGCGGCCATCAGCTCCGCTTCACACGCAAGTTGGTCGCCGACATAGGCGCGGCCGTACATTTTTGCCATCGAGCGCCGCAAAGCCGAGAGTTCCACCTCGAAACGAAGCGTGTCGCCCGGCTTTACTGTTCGCCGAAACCGGACGTTGTCGATCCCCGAAAAAAGAACCAGCTTGGTGCTCGGATCCGTCTGCGCGTTCAAGAGAAGAATACCGCCGGTTTGCGCCATCGCCTCTATAATCAGCACGCCCGGCATGATCGGGTTGCCGGGAAAATGTCCTTGGAAAAACGGCTCATTGGCCGTCACGTTCTTGATGCCGATGACATGCTCTCCGGGGACCAGGTCGAGAATCTTGTCGACAAGAAGGAAGGGATAGCGATGCGGCAGGATCTTTTGGATGGCCTCGTTGTCCAGGAAAACGCCCTTCAGATCATCGACCTGATACTTTTTGCGGATCAGCTTTTTTTCGTACTCTTTGCGGATCAGCTTGACCAGCTCGGCATTGGCCTTGTGGCCTGAGCGCGCGGCGATCACATGCCCTTTGATCGGCACGCCCAGCAGAGCCAGGTCGCCGATCAGATCGAGCGCCTTGTGACGCACCGGCTCATTGTAGTAGCGCAGCTCCTTGCCGTTCAAAATACCGTTGTTGGAGAGCTTGACCTCCGAGTTGATGCCGAAAAGCGCGCGCAGCTCTTCCAACTCCTTTTCGCTCATCTCGCGATCGATGATGACCAAGGCGTTGTCGAGGTTGCCGCCTTGAATCAATCCCGCCCGCCACAGTTCTTCGACCTCATGCAGGAAACAAAACGTCCGCGCCGCTGCAAATTCGGTTGCAAACTCTTCATGCAGCGAATACATCGAGGTGTATTGAGTTCCAAGCGCGGGATTCTTGTAATCCACCATAAAGGTTATGCGGAATTCATCGGACGGAAAGACGACAATGTCGACGCCGCGCGAAGGATCAGAATAAGTAATGGTCTTGTCGATGATCAAATAGTCGCGCAGGGCTTCCTGCTCGACAATACCCGCCTTCAGCAGAACCTCGACAAAAGGCAGCGCGCTGCCGTCGCCGACCGGCGGCTCGTTGCCCTCGACTTCGCAGATGATGTTGTCGATTTCCAAACCGCTGATGGCGGCCAGGACATGCTCTACCGTATGAATGCGGACGTCGCCGATGCCGATGGTGGTTCCGCGCGAAATGTCTACAACATGATCCACATCCGCCTTGATGTCCGGCGAATCGGGGATGTCCGTTCTTCGGAAAATAATGCCGGTGTTGACCGGCGCCGGCTTAAAAGTAATTTTAGTACGATTACCGGTATGAAGTCCTACCCCTTCGTAAGACGCTTCAGTTTTGATGGTCTGTTGGTTTTTCAGAGTCGCCTCCTTTTCCCAAATGCGATCGATAACTCGACAACTCGGATGCCAATTCTTCCACACGTTTCTGCAGATCGCGCACCTGCTTCAATAGCTCCGGCAGCCGTGCCAAAGCGGCCTGCTCGCGACGTTCTTCCAGAAAAGGCCGCGCCGGCGTGCCGGTGACAAATTCTCCCCCGGCCACTGACTTGGTGATGCCTGCTTGCGCACCGATCTTGGCCTGATCGCCGATCTGAATATGGCCAGCAAACCCAGCCTGACCGCCGATAACGACATATCTGCCTATTTTGGTGCTGCCGGAAATACCTGTTTGAGCAGCTATAGCCGTATGCTCGCCGATCTCGACATTGTGCGCCACTTGAATGAGATTATCCAGCTTGGCGCCGCTGCGGATGATCGTTTCGCCCAACGTCGCGCGGTCGATCGTCGTATTGGCGCCGATCTCCACATCATCCTCGACCACGACGATCCCCATTTGCGGCAGCTTGTGGTAGCGGCCGTCTTTGAAGGCAAAACCGAATCCGTCGGAGCCGATCACGGCACCCATATGTACAATGCAGCGACTGCCGATGCGGCACTCTTCGCGTATCGATACATTGGCATAAAGCAGAGTGTCTGAGCCGATTTGCACATTGTCGCCGATGAAACAGAGAGGATAGATTACAGAGCCGTCTCCAATGCGGCAGTTTTTGCCGATCACGGTATATGCGCCTATGGAGACGTTTTTCCCCAATTGCGTGCCCTCGCCGATGACGGCAGTGGGATGAACTCCGGTCGCAACAGCCGGTTCGCGTTGATAGAATCGTCGCGCGCACACAAGAAATGCAAAATAAGGATCATCCGTGCGCAGCAGCGTTTTTGCGCAGGACGGAAAGTTACGGTCTACCAAAACCGCCGAAGCGGCCGTTGACTCGATATATTTGGCATATTTGGGATTGGCGATGAACGTCAACGTCCCCGGCGTCGCTTCCTCTATTTTTGCCAACCCGGAGATGAGGATGTCACGCTCACCTTCAATGGTCGCGCCGATCCACGAAGCGATCTCGGCCAAGCTGAAGGGCATAGCAGACTCGAAGCTCAAATACTCAGCGGCCGCGCGATGACTTGCCGGTTGAAGTCAGTCCTTTTTCCAATTCCTCGATGACCAGCTGTGTTAAATCCTGCTGGCTGGGGCTGGCGTAGACGATGTTCCCGGCCACAACATCGAAAATATAATCGAACCGCTCTTCTTCACCGATCTTTTTAATGGCGGCATTGATCTTGTCGTAAACAGGCTTCATGATCTCTTCCTGTTTGCGAAAGAACTCGCCGTTTTGCCCCCATTTCTCGTTTTGGAACTGCTGAATCTTTTGATAGAGCGCCTGAAGCTCGGCCTGTTTCTCTTTCTGCCGCTGTTCGCTCAGAAGCAGAGCCTGAGACTCCAGTTGCTGACCCAATTCCTGAAATTGGCTCTGCATTTCGCGCGCCTCGGCTTCCCATTGCCTGTTGATCTTGTCCAACTGCTCCTGCGCGTCCTGCGCTTCTTTATAAGTCGCAAGAATTTGCTGCGAATTGATATAGCCGATTTTTTGCGCAAAAGCCGGCATTGCAGCAGCAAAAACGGCGAGCAGGATGATGGCTGAAAAATGTAGAGATCTCACGTTTTCCTCCGTATTTTTTGCAAAAATAAGAATAATTGATTTTCTAAACAAGCACCGTTTCTACAAATTGGTTTGCGGTCTAGACATCTAAGAACTTTCGTCAACCTTAAAAACTTCTGCCGAAAACAAAATGCATCTTCCACTTGGGATCCGGGTTGCCGTAATAGTCGACGCGGTCAAAGCCGTATCCGTAATCAAATCCGATAATGCCGATCATCGGCATAAACACGCGCGCGCCGATGCCGACGGAACGCCTTAAATCCAAGGGGTTGGTGTGCTGCATATCAAGCCAGCTGTTACCTGCCTCGGCGAACAAGAGCGCAAAAATCGTCGGATTCGGCGCGATGGGAATGCGCAACTCGGCCGTATACTTTAGCAGAGTCTTGCCGCCGTCTTCGACCATGCGATAACCGGCCAGCGGATCTTCATAGCCGCGCAGAGGAGTCGATCGCGAAAGACCGTCGCCGCCGATAAAGAAATATTCCATATAGGGAATGCGGCCGTTCTTGCCCAACGTCTCCATGTAACCGGCCTGGAAGCTGGTGTAAAAAACCAGTTTCCAGAACGATGGCGTGAACCAGTCGAGGCGAAAGATCCATTTGTGATAGCCGACATTGCCGCCGAGAAAACCGCCCGCCAATTCGGTTGTCAACGAAACATCAGAACCTGACGTCGGGAATTCGGGACGATCCAGGCTGTTGCGCGAGAAAATCTGCGTTATGCTGCTGCTGATCAGCGGCCACTGTTCGTTAATGATATTGTTCGGGTTTGCTTCGATGATGTATTGATTAAAGTCGCTCAGCTCGGTTTTGTCGATGCGATAGATCCAATCGCCGCGAAAGAAATCGTCCGGCCACTGCAGGCGCCGCCCAAGCCGCAACGAGGCGCCGGTGCTGACCTGCTTGTAGCCGATGTAATAGGCGTCGCGTTTGGTATCGTAGAAACTAAAACCGGCCAAGGTTGGCGTATCTAAAAGCCACGGCTCGGTAAAGCTTACGCTGAAAGAACGGTAGTAGCGGCCGAACATCCAGTCGAAGCTCAGCCTCTGACCGTTGCCGAAGAGATTGGCCATGGCCACGCCCACGCTGCCGATCAGGCGATCGCGTTCGCTCCAACCGGCCGACATGTTTGCCGTGTCCGTCGATTTTTCCTCGACTTTAAATTCCAAGTTGACTTTTTCTTCATCGATCGGTTGGACGCCGGGCTCGACGTTGGAAAAATAATTCAACATCCAAACATCGCGCTGGCTTCGCTCCAAAAGCGACTTGTTGAAGGTCTGCCCCGGGAAGATCTGCAGCTCTCGGCGGATGACCTTTTCTTTGGTTTTTGTGTTGCCGGTAATATTGATTTCGTTGATTTTGGCTTGTTTGCCCTCATTGACCAAAAACCGTATATTCAATCGCAGCGGATCGTCCGGCGAAGGCTCTTCTTTGGGCGTGATGCTGGCAAAAATATAGCCCAAATCGTAGTACATGCCGCCGACGTGTTGAAAAACGGATTCATCCAATGCCTTTTTACTGTAACGGTCCCCCGGCGAAAAGCGAAGGTTGGCCGTCAACTCTTCAGCGGTAAAGACCTTATTGCCGACCCATTCCACATTGCCGAAGGTGTAAAGCGGACCTTCATCCAACCAAACGGCAATGGTCATCTTGTCGCGGGCGTCATTATAATAAAGACTGTCCTTTACGATCGAGACGTCCCGATAGCCGTGATTGCGATAAAAATCGAGCAGCTTGCCCAAATCTTCTTCGTACTTGGCTTTATCGAAATCGGCACTGCGCCACCAGCGGTCTTCTTTGGTGTCTTTCAACTGCTTGCGAAGCTTGGAATCCGAAAAAGCTTTATTGCCGTAAAACTCGATCCGATCGATCTGGACTTTTTTCCCTTCGTCAAAAACAAACCGCACGATCGCTCGATTCGGATTCGTCTCAGAGGGTTTGGTAATAATACGGACATCCGCCAATAAATACCCTTTTTCTTTGTATTTCTTGAGCAATTTGGCTTTGGCGCGGCTAAGGGCACTCTGCGATACGATTTGTCCGGGATAAAAATTCAAAACCTCGTCGATATCTTCTTTTTTCAGCTTTTTATTGCCGGCAAGTTCGATCTTTTCCAAGCGCGGATATTCTTTGACTTGAATGGTGAGAAAATATCCGTCGCCGACCTGTCGATCGATATAGAGCTGAATATCGGAAAATAAATTGAGCCGCCAAAGTTTACGGATTGCTTCCTGAACCCCTTCCGCACCGATTTCCGCTCCCGGCGTGATTCCGGACTGCATGCGGATGATGTCGGCGTCAGTCGTGGTATTGCCCGTGACCGAAACGCCGAGCACTTTGATCTTTCGACCTTGAGCAAAAATCGGGACTGTCAGCAGCAGAAAAAAACACACAGCCCATCGACTCTGTCGACCCATACACCTCTCGATTGTTTGACAAAATTCAATTTAAAAAAAAATAGCCGGATGTCAAAACGATTTGTCTTTTAAAAAGGAAACCAATGGCGAAAAACGATTCGCTTGTCGTCGCGGTTGTAGTTCATCAAACTATCGTAATCATATTCCAGTTCCACAAGAAGCTGAGGATGAATCTGAAAGTCCAATCCGACGGTATGATGAAAGCCCACTTCTTTACTCTTGTATCTGTAGCTCACGCCGGATTCGAGTTGACCGGTGTACTGCAGAAAGAGCCTGTCGGTCAAGTATTTCCCAACGATAATGCGGGTACTCTGCAGAAGGGCAAGCCGCCGATTGAGTTCCAAGTTGTTGTTCAAATTGAATTGCAGGAGATTACGAGTCAATGGAGAACTGAAACGCACGTAATCGAGTCCCAGCATATTCGACAACTCGCGTTCCAACGGCCGAAACAGAGGGCGCAGGAAAAAAGTGTCTGCACCCTTTCCCAGGGTTTCGACGGCGTCTCTGCGCAGGTTTCCGCCGCCGTAGCCGAGAGCGGAGAGCACCTGAGCTTCATTGCTGCCCAGCATCGGATTATCACTGGAAAGCTTGAAACGGATGCGGTCGATGCGGGCGCGTCCTTCCTCCTGCCTCACGATATCCTCGACCGACTTTTTATTCATGGTATTGTCGACTGTCTGCATGGAAAGAAAGATGTTCGAAGAAAGGCCGAGTGAATCTGTGATTGTGGTACGCGCCTGACCGTAAACGACCGGAATGAGGCTGCTTCGATCAAAGTCTACGCCCGCCTGCTCAAGGCGAAAGTTCATGTCCAAATACTCCAAGAAGCCCTTTGTAGAGCGTAGACTGCCTTTTATGCGAAAAGTTTCATCGGCAATGCGGCCGGTAAATTCAAGCCCTCCGACACGATCATCGAGTTTGAGATTGACATAGACCTCATCAATGGCCGCCGGAAAGCTGCGCGCAAACCGAACGTTCTTTTGCGGTACGACTGCCAGATCCCAAATGAGGTTATCAAGAAAATGCTGAACTTTCTCCGATGGTTTATTACCGCTTTCATAAAACGGATACATAATTTCCGCTTCCGAAAGCAGGATCGTCCCGCGCAGAGTCACCCCCTCTTCCGTCCGTGCAAAATAAAACTTTTCGCCGTTTTCACGCCCCGATAACTGCAAAAGACCGAATTTCTGCGGCTCCATCAAACCGACGAAATTCAGGGGCACGCCGTTTCCAGGCGTCTCGAGCACCAAAACACCGAGATTGAACAATCCGTCGCCGAAAGAGAAATCCGCCAGGGGACGACTGCATGGCAGGAACTGCGCCGCCTCGCTGTAAATTCGAAACGGCTCACCGCCCATCAAGCCGGACAAGTTGTATAGCTTGAAAATGCCTGTCTCCGGCTCGTATCTTAATTTCGCCTCCACCTTTTTGACGGGCGGCACCACCGAGCCGAACTCCAGCGAGGCATTTGTCAGGCTCAATTCGGCATGTCGAATTCTCGGGTTCGCCGGTGTTCCGCGCAACAACACCGAAAAGCTGCCGTCGCCATAGGGTTTCTTGAAAAACTTGTCCATATCCGACAGTACAGCAAGCAGGTTCCCGGAGCCGCTTATATTGAAAGCCAGGCTGTCGTTTTTAGCGAACGGCCAATATCCGGAGGCGGTTATCTGATAAACATCCTGCCGTAATAGACGAATCGAATCGAATCGGACGCGCTTGTTATCGCCGTCCTCATTCTTGAGATGAATTTCCAGCTCGTCGAACGGCGATTTCCATACTCGTCCGTCCTTTAAGGCAATGATACCCTGGATTTTCGGACTCGTCAGTTTTCCCCTGACGCTCAGATCGACCAGCGTCTGACCGGCTATTATCGTATCACGATTGACCAGCCGGTGCACGTTTTCGGCACGGAATCCGGCGCCCTTTATCGACAGGTCGACCTGTTCCATGCTTCGATCGTAATAACCCTGCGCCATTAACAGGGTCGTCGATTCCGCATTGAACAGCAATCGATATAGTTGAATTTTATCTTGATCGGCTTTCAGATCGGCGATCATTTGATAAGGTCCAAGCCCGGATATCGTTAGCTCATCTATAGAAAGATTTCCTTGAAAATTGGGTAGATTGGCCGGGCCCTCCAACTGAAGTTGAGCAGTGACGTAGCCCCGCAGGAGGTCGGAGCCCAAAAGCGCACCCAAATCGAGCGCACGAGAATTCATCTTGCCCTTGAGGGATCTTTTTCGCAGGTTAAGGTCTAAACCGGCCGAAAATATGTTGTCGAACTTGAACTCTTCCAAAACAAGGCGTTCTTCGTTTCGAACGAGGCGAAAAGTCCCGATGTATGGAAACCTTGCAGGAAAAAGACGACAGACGCCTTTGAGAACGGTGGCTTTGTTTCGGACGCCGGCGTCGGCTTCGATCGCCAGAACGACTTCCTCATCCTGTTCGCCTTCGGATCTTTGCACAAACGTCTTACCCCGCCATGCAGACGGTATGCCTTCGACGGCAAGCGAAATCGAAAGACCTGAAACCATTTCCTGAAACGGCGTGCTTAACTTTACAAATTGGAAAAGTTGCTGGAGCGCATCGATCTGAACTTTAAAAGTTGGTTCCTGTCCGCCGAATTGAATTTCGGCAACTATATTCAAAGGTTGCGTAGTTTCGGTGTTCCGAAAATTGAGAACAGATCCCCGATAGGTGAAGCGGAACGGCAGCTCGGCGGAATGCCCAAAGTTGACCGACGGAAAAAGCGAATAGACGCCGCTGAAGACAGGATCAGACAGTGTGCCGGAAATCAGGGCTTCTCCCTTGCCGCTGACGTTAACGACCTGTCCGCCGATTGAGGCGTGAAGCAGCTTATCCCCCTTCATCGCCGCGGCGCCGGTAATCGCCCAATCACTGCCGTCACGAATTAGTCGGCCGTTCGCCTTTAGATGATGGCCGAACAGGCTTGCTTCCAGATGAGAAAAGGTGACGGCGGACCGCTGATACCGAAAAAAAGCCGAAAGATTCGTGATTTCATTTTTTCCCAGTTGCGCATTATTGCAGGTAATTTGACCATCGATTTCAGGGTCACGCCGATCGCCCGCGATCTTTAGATGCACCTCTGCCCAACCTGCCGGAACTTTATCTTTCGGCCATATCGGTAAGCCGGATAAAGCCAAACGCGGCGAATGTACTTCCAACCCAAGCCGGCCGCCTTCGCTCCAACCTACGCTTCCGGAAAAAGTTATCGGGCTTTCGGTAAGCATCAAGCTGCCGTGAAGAAGGTTCAGGGTTTCGGATTCATAGGTAAAGCTGCACGAAAGGTCGTTAAATTCGAGCGACCTTTGATAGGCCCATCCTGAAGCCCGAGCAATCTCTCCTTGGCCCCTGAGTTGAAATCGTTGACTCGTAGGATCTGTACGAATTTGGACCGAGGCGGTCAATCTTCCGCTCTTGAAATTAAAAGGAAGTTTCTGGGGGACAACAATTCCATTCCCCAAGTCAAAGTCATGTAGCACCAGTGTGAGAGTATCCGGGCGCAAATTTCGCACGTCCGCCCGGCCGACGATCATAAAGTTCTTTTTGTCAGAGCTTCCCAGGCTGCCGGATAGATCGATGCTCAACGAATCGTTTCGATAGCGGAAAAGGCCGCCTTCCAGGCTGCGGGCTGCTTCTACGGTCGTAGATTCATCCACGGCAATGACAACTCGACATTTTTTAAGGGAGACAAAGTGGAAATGCCGAAATAACAGCGGCTCAGCCTGGGTGGAACGTTCTGCTTGGGTCTCTGTTTGCAATGTCGCGAAAAAGGCATCCAGCTTCGGTAACGTAGCGACAAGTGTGGGTTCGATCAGCAGGGCGTCGTGAGAAAGCTTTTTGACATCAAAACCGCGGGTAACCAAATTTAGAAAGCTGTAACCGAGTCGAAGATCTTTGATGGTAATTTCAAAGGGCAGCGCGGGATCCTTGAACTGCACGTCTAAAAGGTGTATGTTGCCGAAACCGAGGTGAACTTTTTTAATGCGCAACCCTTGTCCGATCAGCGGCCTCAATTCCCCGACAATGACGCGACGCAGGCGTTCGTTCGCCTGAAACAAGCGCCAAGTTTCCATGGCGCCGAATAGAAAGGCGATCAGGAACATGAACAAAAACAATGCCCAACGCCGTTTACGCACAAGAAAACCCGCATTTATTAGTAATATCTGCAGGGCTCATCATAGCGACTTTTTCCGGCAATCTTTCGGCGGAAAACATGACCTGCCCGCAATCATTTTTCATAAACCGGTTCACTCAAACTCTTCAAAAAGAGCCGTGACCGATTCCGCCGAACCGCCGCTCGCGGTTTTGAAAATCTTCGATTGCCTGACAAAACTCTTCGGCCGTAAAGTCCGGCCACAGCGTCGGCGTAATATACAATTCCGAATAAGCGATCTGCCATAATAAAAAATTGCTGATTCGCTTTTCGCCGCTGGTGCGTATGATAAGATCCGGGTCGCCCAGTTCAGCCGTCTGGAGATAAGATGCAAAAAGCTCCTCGTTGATGCTTTCGGGCGTAATCTTGCCTGCCAAAATGTCGTTACCGAGGGCTTTTACGGCCTGAACGATTTCCTGCCGACCGCCGTAATTCAAAGCCAAATTCAAAACGAGACCCGTGTTTTTTTTCAGCCGGCGAATCGAACTCTCGATTGCCGCCCTTGGTGCATACGGCAGCCCATTGATATCGCCTATGACGTTCAAACGCACATTCTTTTTTTCGAGATCGTCGATCTCTTTGCGGATCGTTTTGAGCAGTAAATTCATCAAGGCCGAAACTTCATTGGCAGGTCGGCGCCAATTCTCACACGAAAAAGTGTAAAGGGTGAGAACGGAAATACCCAGCTGCCCCGCAGCCTCGACGATCTTCCGTACGGTTTCGACTCCCGCGTTGTGTCCGGCAGTTCGCGGCAGTCCGCGTCTTTCCGCCCATCGACCGTTGCCGTCCATAATTATACCGATATGTCGCGGCAATTTACCTCTGCTTTTAATACGGTCGACTATTTCCTGAGGAATGCTTTCCAATTTCTTTTAATTTCTCCGTAAAAATTTAGTATCTGCAACAAAAAAAAGCCCCGATGCGATCGGGGCGTTGACTATGGCGTTGAGATTCAATTTACTGAGCGTTTTCAGCTTTGTCGAAATAGTATTTACCCTTCTCGCTGTCGCCGATGTTGACGTAAGCAACACCTAAATTATTGTAAACCGCCGAATCGACCTTGATGCTCGGATTGCCGGACGCAATGCTCAAAGCCTTTTCCAAATAGGGAATAGCCTGGCGATAGTAACCGAGCAGTTCTTCTCGTTCTTTGGGAGAGGTTTCTTTCCCGCTAAGCTCCTTTTCAACGAGCTTTTTACGAAAGTCGTCGGCAATGCTGAGGTAGGCATTCCCGACCTGCAGATTGGCGTCATAGTCTTCGGGATTGGCGGCCAGCACGTCGTTGAACAACTTGATGGCTTCCTGATAGTCGCTCTTTAAGAAATAAAGTCGCGCTAAATTAAAAAGCAGATCCTTATCGCCTGGGTTTTTTTCTAAGGCCTTGATATAGGTTTCTCGCGCCTCTTCGCTGCGTCCGGAGAGGTCGTAAGCCATAGCCAAATTCGCGATGGCGTCACGATCTTCCGGATTCATTTCCAAGGCTTTCTTTTCCAGCTCAATGACCTTATCGTACTCTTTAAGAGTAAAGTGGAGGTTGGCTAAAAGATTAACGGCATCGCGGTTGTTCGGCTCGATTTCCAAAACTTTCGAAGCGTATTCCTTTGCTTTTTCCAAATTGTCGGCACGAGCATAAGCGATGCTCAGGGTTTTGTAGGCGTCGATACGATGCGGATCAATCACAGTTGCCGTTAAAAAGCTTTCGATGGCGCCTTCCACATCATTCTTTTGCAGTCTGGCAACACCGCCGTTATAGGCATTTACCCAGTTTTTATCACGGGTGTTTTTGATCTGCGGTTCAAACATCGGCGAGATGGCCAGCGACTTGTCGAACATCTCGTTCATACGCGTCCAGTTCTGCTTCTGCGCCATTCCTTCACCGAGCAGATAGTAAGCCTCGGCATCGTTCGGATAGAGCTGAATCGCCATCTCGAGCTGTTCGAT
>JAPDQV010000013.1:37992-82549 GCA_034505495.1 candidate division KSB1 bacterium
GCTTTATCCCAATTGTCCTGCTGAATATAGACCTTTGCCGACGTTACTTCTTTGGTCTGGCAGGCCACGAAAAGGATGCCGATGATCATCAAGACGGCGCCCAAGCGCACAAATGTTCTCATTGCAAAAATCTCCTTTATAAAGTTGATTGGCTGACTAGAAATTTACAGTTAAAATGCGACTTTATCAAGTATTATTTTAGCCATTCCAATAATTTGGATTCATCGGGGAATTTGATGACGCCCTTTTCGGATACGATGGCGGAAATAAGCTGATGCGGCGTTACATCAAAAGCCGGATTCAGTACCGGTACGTCTTCGGGGGCGATCCATTTATCGCCGATCTTTCGGATTTCATCCCCGCTTCGCTCTTCGATGACAATCTCATCGCCGGTTGCCGTTTCCTTATCGAATGTAGACAGCGGTGCCGCCACCAGAAAGGGAATTTTATGTTCTTTTGCCAAAACCGCAAGTCCGTAGGTCCCGATCTTGTTGGCGACGTCACCGTTTCTGGCTATGCGGTCCGCGCCGACGATGACCACGTCGATCAAGCCCTTTTTCATGACGTAAGCGGCCATATTGTCGGTAATCAGCGTGACCGGAATCCCGTCCTCCATCAGCTCGAAGGTGGTCAGCCGGGCGCCCTGAAGCAGCGGCCGAGTCTCATCGACATACACCTGCACCTTGCGGCCGCTTTCAACGGCCGACCGTACGATACCCAGAGCCGTGCCGTAGCCGCCGGTGGCTAAAAAGCCGGTATTGCAGTGGGTAAGGACACCCGCTCTTACAGGAAGCAATGAAGCGCCATGTTTACCGATTAATTTGCATCGCTGCACGTCATCGTCTAAAATGCGCTGGGCTTCGGCCAAAAGGGCCTGTTTGATCTCCCGTAAAGGGCGATTCAAATGCCTGGTCAAAACGCTTCGCATCTGAGCCAATGCCCACGTGAGATTTTTAGCCGTCGGTCGCGAAGCCGCCAACTCGTCCATGGCGCGATTAATGCGCATTAAAAATGTCGGTCGATCCGCTTCGTCTGCCCGCCAGATCGACAATACGACGCCGAATGCCGCGGCTATTCCGATTGCCGGCGCACCTCGAACCGCCAGGCTGCGGATGGCGTCGATTACGCCGTAATAATCGGAAATCTCCAAAATGACCAGCTCTTCAGGAAGTCTGGTCTGATCCAGTATGCGAACCTTGCCGTCATGCCAAGAGACTGCCTTTAACTCATCCATCGCCGACCTGTTTTTTCCGTTCGCTCAATGCAAATATTTTTCCACCACATCCGCTGTGCGACGAGCTGCACCCAAGCGTTCACGGACGAAAGCCCTTACCCGTTCTCCACGTTCTCTGCATTCTTGCGGATTTTCGAAAAAAAGCGCCAATAAGCGCCGAAAATCATCAGCGGATTCGAAAGGATAACCCAAGCCTTTAGCAGTCATCTCCTTAGCTTCAGGAGAATTGAGGTGACGAGGACCGTAACACACAACGCATCCATGGGCGGCAGGTTCCAATACACTGTGAACTCCGGGTCCAAAAGACCCTCCCACCACTGCTGCCGCACCCAAAGCGTAGAGATTTGCCAAAATGCCGATGCGATCAATCAGCAACACTCGAAATTGTTCGCCCCTCCCTTGTTCAAAATCGGCAAGTCTTGTACAAGTAATGCCCTCGGCCGAAAATCGATTTTCGAGATCCTGCAAATGTTCCTTATCAATTTCATGCGGAGCCAAAATGAGTTTAAAATCGGGCTGTATCCGAATCCGCTCAATGAGCGGCTCTAAAATAACGGCCTCATCCGACGGCCAGGTGCTGCCGGCAACGCAGGTCGCGGAGCGCAAAAAACAACCGCAGTCAAGCAAAAATTGGATAGGGCTTATTTCCGTTGACCGCTGATGAACTCGGTCGTAACGGGTATCGCCGCAGACATAAATTTCTGCATGCGGTGAAACAAGCTTGAATCGTTCTCGGTTCGGTTCCGAAACAACACAAACAGCCGTAAAGGAATCCATGAGCAGACGATGAGCGCATTTGTACCTCCGAATGGATGCATGGCGTTTATCGGAAATACTGCCGTTGATCAGCAGGGAGGGGATGCCTCGTCGCCGTAATCGCCATTGGATATTCGGCCAGACGTCATGACGGACGATGATATGCACCGCGGGCTTGATGAGATCGATAAACTTGGCGGATGTAAAAAAGCCGTCCAAGGGGAGATAGGTAAAGATAACGCGCGGATGGCGCCAGGAAAGATGATCATAGACCGACGGCGAGAACAAACTGACGATGATCCAATCGTTTGGAAAGCGGTCGGCCAGTTCGGTGATAAGAGGAATGCTTTGTTCGAACTCTCCCATCGAGGAGGCATGCAGCCACAGACGTCTTGCCTGTGCGGGAACAGACTTTAGCTCTCGGCGCAGATTCCTAAACAGCCGCCTTCTGCCCCATAACGTCCGTCGAATCTTGGCATGAAAAAATCCCGCTGCCGCAACCATGGGCAGCAGCGGGATTCTGACAATATTATAAAAAATGATGAAAAGTGAGAGCATGCCTGAGGTTGAGAATTAGGGCTGCGCGTTGAAAATTTTTAACGATGAGTAATCCTTGCCGATAATAAGCCGCGCATCGACCTGATCTTTGCCCGACTCCTTGACTTGAAAGACATATTCTTTGTCGATGCCTATCTCTTTGCGAAGCCGCTCGATGGCCGCCTTATTGGTTCCTTTGAGATCGATTAACGTGGTATGCTCATAATTCCAATGGTCTGCGTTGCCTGTTCCAATAACCTGATAAGGTTTTCCCGCTAAATTCGTCTCGACACGTTTGGCGATCCCGGCAACACCGCAGCCGTTCTGAATTTCCAAAGTCAATACGCTTTGATCCCCTTTAATCGAGGAGGGAGGAATGCTGCCGATCTGGGCTTTTTGGAAAATGCTCTTTGCAGACGAAAAAATCAGCACAAGATTGACGGCTACCAACAGATAGATGAAAATCAGTGACGGCCGAATCGGCCATGTAACGGAAGGCGTTTTGGAGCTGCTTGTCCGCCTTCGCCTGCTGCTTGTCAACTTGCGATTCAAGATCTCACCTGCCTATTCGTTATAATTCATAAAGGGGTAGCCGACGGCGCTGCGAAAGCCGGTGATGACGGGATACCGGTGAAAATCGAGTTGCAGCACGGTGTTGGCTGACGGCTGCCAGCGCAGTTGAGCGCCGGAAAGAAACAGGCCGTTATTTAGAATCGGCGCAGCACCCGGAATAGCCAAAGGCTGATGCGCCATACCGACCTGCACGGCAACGCTTAAAGGCTCGGAAAACTGATAACGCAAGGTATTCAGATAAAGTCCCTGCGTAAAGCCTCGGTTACCCACAGCCGCATAACTAAGAGTATAGCTTTGCGTCATAGAAAAACGTGATGGATCCAAGCCCAGCATATCCAACAGACCGGCGGTTCGCATCCCGGTACCAAAGTTGCGCGCTCCAATCTGCCCCTTGAATTGCGCAAAAGCGGTTAATGGAAAAATCAATGATAAAACTATGACGATTCGTTTCATATCGGCAAACCTCTCTTTTCTCGTCCTCATTACCTAACGCGTAAACCTGCTTAAAAATGCCCGGAAAAGGTAAAACGGTTAAGAGAGCCCAAAGCTCCCAGAGAGGTAAACGAATAATCAAATGCGTATTTTTGCCAAATAAAGCCCAAGCCCACCGCGGCTCCGGCCAAAGTATCCTTGGAAGAATCGACGGCCATTTCTGCGCCGTAACGGTCATAGCCGAAGCGCAGGAAAAGCGACGGCGTCAACGTAAATTCGCCGCCGAGCGCGAAAAGCCATCGGCTGTCGTTATATTTATAAAAGTTGACTGCATACAATAGAGGCAAGTGCGCCAGCCGTTTCGAAAAACCGGCGCGAACCTGCAGCGGGAGCGGATATTTCTCTGTAAGAAATGCCGTCAGCTGCGTTCCGAGGTTAAAGATGCCTACTCCCAAAGTGAGATCGTGTTTTGGAATACGAAAAGAGGCCGCAATGTCCACCGCGGCTGCGGAAGCGGTGTAAGCGTCGATTGCAGAATGGATGTATTTGATCGTTGCACCCGCGCGGAGGTTTTCGACCGGCGACAGCGCATAAGCTCCTCCCAAGACAAAGCTGTTCGCTGAAAACTCGCCGAGCTCCTGACCGGATGCATCCGTGCGCTTAAAGGCGCCGTAATTGCGATAAAGGATATAACCGCCCGCGCTGCCGATACCGAGGCGCGGATGGACATAGCCGATAAATCCGGAGCTCAAGTCGAGCAGATCGTCCTGGTAGGAAAGTGCAGCCGTGCGATTCTCAACAGCGGCGATTTCCGCGGGATTGTAATAAAGGGCATGAAGATCGGCAGGTACGGCGACAAACGCGCCCCCCATTCCCGCAGCCCGCGCGCTTACCTGCATTTTGAGGAATTGAAAGCCGGACGTTCCGGCTGAGGATTCTGCGAAAAGTGAAGAAGCTGCTGCCGTGAAGAAAAGCAGAAAACGCCCGGTTTTCATGCAAATGCCCGATTTTACTGAAGTGAGAGCCACCTGTCGGAATCGAACCGACGACCTGCTCATTACGAGTGAGCCGCTCTACCGACTGAGCCAAGGTGGCTTATATACTGTAAAAATTTAAGCCGTTTTTAGAAATAAATCAAGGGAAATATCATCTTGCGTTGCCTATTCGCCTGCATGACCTGAAAATATAGGCTGTTAATTCGGAATCAGGAAACCAAAGCAAACCGACATCAATAAACTGCAATAACCGGCAAAAAAAACGCCCCGCCGGTTAAGGGACGGGGCGATCAAAATGAACAGGACTTAGCGTCGATAGCCGCCTGAGCGATTACCGGAACGGTAACTGCTGCCGCCGTATCCGCCGCTCTGTCGACCGCCGCGATTATCTTCGCGACGCGGCCGTGCCTCATTAACGACGATGGCTCGTCCTTTTACTTCCTTCCCGTTCAGCTCCTCAATGGCCTTTTTACCTTCCTCAACCGACTCCATTTCGACAAAACCGAAACCGCGGGATTCGCCGCTGCTTTGATCACGAATAACTTTTGCCGATTTGACCGTCCCGATTGCGCCGAACAATTTTTCGAGGTCTGTCTGAACGACATCATAAGACAGATTACCTACGTAAAGATTCATGGAAAACTCCTTTATAATGTTTTGATCTTTTGCCTTTTTTGCGGAATTCTTCCGCCGGTCTTGACTTTTGAGTTAGTGAACATGTCCGTGCGCAATTTCTTCGGGGGTAGCGGGACGAATGTCCATAATTTCGACTTGAAAATGCAGCTCTTCGCCGGCAAGAGGATGGTTAAAATCGATGACTACCGTATCGTCGTCGATTTCGGCGATGCGGCCTTCGACCACATGACCGTCATCTGTCTCGAATTCCAAAACCTCGCCTTCTTCCAACTGATCCGCATCCGTAAATGCGCTGCGCTCCCATTCCTGTACCAACTCGTCGTCGTACTCGCCGTACGCCTCGACGGCGGGAACGATAATGGATTTTTTCTCGCCCACCTGCATGCCGAGCATCTGGTTTTCCAACCCGGCAATGATCTGATCGGCCCCGCACAAAAACTGCAGCGGCGGACGGCCTTCTGAGGTGTCCAAGAGATTTCCCTCGCTGTCGGTGAGAGAGTAATGCATCGAAACCACCATATGCTTTTCAATCTGCATAGGTCGTCAACTCCTATAATTGGTTCATGTTGTTGTTACGGGGAATATCTCAGGGACCAGAACGAAAGGCGTCAAAAGAACGGGATCAGTCAAAGTCTCAGAGAAAACTCCTCCTTCAATGACAATATATCAATCTATGCGGTCATTCGCAAGCATTATCTTGCCCGCAGTGCATCAAAAAATTTTTCTTCCCTTTATTATCCGAACGACCGCTTCTGCTGCAAGAATTAAAATGAGCCATAAGGGGATCCATTTTATCGAATCTTCCGGCCAAAACAAGCCCCATTCAAAAGATTTCCACGAAAAAGGGAAAAACCAAAAATAGCCGCTGCCGATATGGCGTTGAAGCATATCCAAAATGAAATGACAAAGAACACCGGCGGCGGTAAACTTGATCACCAAAGCCCGCTCGCCTTTCTCAAAAAATTCGGCCAAAAGCAGAATGAAAACGATCATGAAAACAGGCGTATGTACGGCAAGGGTATAGGGCATAAGGCGGGGAAACAAAATATGGATCGGCCGTCCAAGCAAATCCGGCAACAGCACGCCTATAAGTAAAAAAAGACGATAGCGTTTAAAGTGCCGCAATTTGCAGAAAGGATAAACGGAGACGGCATGAGTAATCAAGTCGGGCATTTACGTTCCACAAAGAGAAAGGTCTTGAAAGAAAAGCGATACCGCTTGAAAAAGAGCCACGCTGCGGCAAGCGTCGGCAGAATGGATAGAAAGATTTTGGCGCGGCGTCCTTCCGCGACTCTATATTCCAAGGCTTCGATGCGGTCGGGTGCGGTAAATCGCGCCTTGATGACGACAAACTGCCCGACAGCGTCAGGCGACATCCGGCCCCGTATCGGGATTCGACGATGGAGATAATCGATGACGAAAAAAGAATCGGCAACTGCAGTTACGATGGTTTCGTTGCCGATGACAATGATCGAGCCGTCATACTTTTCCGGATTGTCGAGACATTTTGCGAGCGTAATAAGAGGATTTTTCAAGCCGCTGTAGAGTACCAGTCCGATCAAAAAAATAAAATAAGCGGCAATGCGCAAGGTTCTGCCCGGGTCAACGTTCAACGATGCCCTCAAAAGTTTCCTTGACAATCTGTACAATCCATGGATGCAGCAAACCGTTTGAAGCGATGGTGTTGCCGGTCTCGAGCACCTCTGCGCCGCCTGCAAAATCAGTAATTTCACCGCCGGCTTCGCGAATAATAACCAGGGCTGCGGCGATGTCCCAGCGTTTAAGATTCAGCTCCCAAAAACCGTCGAATCGACCGCAGGCAACGTAGCAAAGATCGAGCGCCGCAGAGCCTGCGCGCCGTATGCCGCTGACCTGCATGAACAAGCGATTAAAAGAGCGCTGATAAACTTCCAAAAGATGCTTGACGCGAAAAGGAAAGCCTGTTGCCAACAGGGCAAATTCCGGATTGCTTACCGACGAAACCTGAATTCGCCGGCCGTTCAACCATGCACCCGCGCCTTTTTCAGCATAAAACAACTCGTCGCGAATGGGGTCCAAAACGACGCCCAAGATCGGCTCGCCGTCCTTCTCGAGGGCGATCGAAACCGAAAAAATCGGCACGCCGTGAATGTAATTGGTTGTTCCGTCAAGGGGATCGACGACCCAGCGGTATCCGCCGATAGTATCACGGTGCATCTCTTCTGCCAAAAAAGAATGTTCGGGGAACGCTTCCCGTAAAATACCAATAATACATTGCTCCGACTCTTTATCGACGCGAGTGACGAAATCGAACTGAGCTTTGCCGCTGATTTCGTTCGGTGCAAGTTTACCCAGATTATCCAGGAGAATCTTGCCGCCGGCGCGGGCCGCCGCTATAGCCGTTTCCTTAAACTTGTTCATCGATTCGTTCCATCTCCTTTGGTCTTTCGGTAAAATAGACGACGGTCACACCGTCACCGCCTTCGTTCCAATTGCCCAAACGGAATTCGACCACCTGCGGATGGGACCGTAAAAAGTCGGCAATGGTCTTGCGCAGCTTGCCGGTGCCTTTGCCGTGGATGACGCTGATCTGCCCGAGGCCGCGCACCAACGCTTCGTCGATAAACTTGGCCGTCTGCTCCACAGCCTCTTCCCCGCTCAGGCCGCGCAAATCGATCTCCGGCTTGAACGGCTTTTCCTCGTAAACGAAGACGCGCGTCGGTTGTGCGGTAATCGATCTGCTTTTTCCTTTGACCAACTCGTTCAAAGGCAGCGTCGCCTTGACGCCGCCGTCAAACTGCACAATGACGCGGTTCTTTTTATCGGGCGCCGAAATAATGCGGCCCGAAGCCCCTGTCTGCTTCCATATCACCAGGCTGCCCTCGGCAAGCGGCTCAGCGGGCGCAGCCTCGACCATTTCCGCAGGCTGCGTCTCTTCCTTGATCTTTCTCACCCGTTCGAGCTGCTCCTTCATTTTTGCGCGCACAGCCTGAACCGTCTGCTTTTCGGCCTGAGATTCACGGATTTCACGTATGGTTTGCTCAACCAACCGATTGGCATCCGTCAATATGGCTTCCGCCTCTTCGGCAGCGCGGCGTTTTACAGCTTTGAGCTCCCTCTCCAGATTCTTGTTCTTTTCTTCATAAAGCTTCAGCAGGCCGCGATACTCGGTCTCCCGCAGATCAGCCTCCCTAACCAGCTTTTTATATTGCTGAACTTTTTGATCCAGTTCGAGAATCAGTTCTTCGAGCCGACTTTTTTGCGCGCCTACGAGGCTTCGGGCTCGCTCGATGAGGTCGTTCGGCACGCCGTAACGTTTGGCGATCTCAAAGGCGTAACTCGACCCGGGAATGCCGCTGCGAAAATGAAAGGTCGGCTGCAGCGTTTCGGCATCGAACTCCATCGATGCGTTGAGCGCATAGGGTGCCTGATGCCCGAAGGCTTTGAGGGCGCCGTAATGAGTCGTAACGACTGCCAAACAACGGTTTTCGGCAAACTTTTCCAGAAAGGCCGTAGCCAGAGCCGCCCCTTCCTCGGGATCGGTACCGACGCCTATTTCGTCGACAAGCAGCAGGCTCTTCGGTTTGGCCTGAGCAAGCTCGTTCAGCTTCTGCACGTGGGACGAAAAAGTCGACAAATCGTTTTCCAGGGATTGCTCGTCGCCGATGGCGGCGCGAATCTCACCAAACTCGCCGATGCAGGAAGTCTGTGCAGCGGGAATGTGAAAGCCGCACAGGGTCATCAGGGCGAGGAGGCCGATCGTCTTTAAGGCTACGGTTTTGCCGCCGGCGTTCGGACCGCTGATGATGAGGATTCTGCGTTCTTCATCCAAATCAACATCCAAGGGAACGATTTGGTTAATTCCCAGCCTCAACAGCAGCAGAGGATGACGCGCCTTACGGAGGCGAATCATCGGTTCTTCGCAAAGCTCCGGCGCGCAGCCGCCGATTTTCTGTGAAAAAACCGCCTTGGCATGGATAAAGTCGAGCTCTGAAAAGGCAGCAAGACTTTCCTCGAGGTTCGGCAGGTGTCGGCGGATCTCATCGGTCAAAGCCCGCAGCACTTTTTCGATCTCGCGTTCTTCTTCGGCATAGAGTTCGCGAATGCGGTTATTGTCCTCCACCACCTCAAGCGGCTCGATAAAAAAGCTTGCACCGGTCGAAGAGCGATCGTGAACCAAGCCTTTGACCTTGCGGCGATGCTCTTCTTTCACCACCAGGACCAATCTGCCGTTGCGGACGGCAATAATGTTTTCCTGCAGAACTCCTTCTGCGGCAAGTCGGCGCAGCTGCTCCTCCATTTTGCGATGGGCGGCGGCTTCAGCCTGACGAATCGCCCTGCGCACCGCCGTCAAAGCCGGTGAGGCTTGATCCCGAACCTCCAATGTCGCCGGATCCAAGCAGCGGATGATTTCATCCTCCAATGCTTTTATTGGACGCAACCGCGAGACGATTTCGCGCAGGGCATCCAAACCGGAGTCGAGTTCATGAAAATAGTCGGCTAAACGGCGAACAAGAAAGAGCAGGCGATGGATGTCCAGGCATTCGTGCAGAGACAGCAGGCTGCCGCGAATTTGCGCCTTTTTGAGCAACGGCCGTACATCCGTCAGCGTTTCAAAGGGCGGCGGCTGGTAAAAGTCGAGCAGGCGGCGCATTTCGGTAACGCGCGTCAGCTCGAGCGACCGCTGGGGTAAGGACAACGGCTCGACCGCAGCAAGCAGCTCTTCGGCTGGAACCGAGTAAAGCAGCGATTTGACCTTAGCCAGAATAGAGTCGAATTCGATGGTATGGTAAAGACCGTAAAATGCGGATAATTCTGCAGAACTCATGGAGTGAGATCGACTTTGCGGATGGCATCTCGACTGTTGGTCAACTGCTTCATAGCCTCATCGAGACTTGGGACGTACCGGACAACTCCTTTGACAACCTTACGTGAGAACTCTTTGGCATAAGGGTAGAGTCTGGAACCCTGAGCCATGGCGTTCATTTTGGGCTGCATGGGAGAAAGGTAGACGGCAAGAAAAAAGACGCTCAGAAAGAACAAGCCGCGAAACATGCCGGCAATAACAGCGACGGTATTGAACAGCAGACCGCCTTTGGGTTTGCCGTTCTCGGTTGCAGCGAGAGCCGTCATGGTGATCACCAATCGCAGAAAGACAACCAGAAAGAGAAAGGAAAAATAGTTGCTGATGGTCGAGAAGGCGTTCTTGCGGATGATGCTTTCCAAGGCTTCGGCAAAGCGGTCATTCAGAACGAATGCCAGAAGAAAAGTCATAAACCAACCGGTCACACCGAGCAATTCACCCCGTAATCCGGTTGCATAACTGCGCATGGCAAAGGTAAAAACCACAAGAAGAATTAGGATGTCGATCACCATAGTCGACCTTTCCCAAGGGTGCCCCCAAAAAACAAAGTGAACAAAGCGGGTTAGCCGCTTTGTTCACACCGGATTATTTCATGAGGTTGATTAAATGCTCAGCCTTTCGCGGACAAGGGCATTGACCTCGCGACCGTCTGCCCGACCCTTGACCTGCTGCATGACGATGGGCATTACCTTTCCGAGATCGTGGACGGTTTTGGCGCCGCTTTGCGCGATTGCTGCATCGATAATGTTGAGCAGCTCTTCGCGCGAAAGCTGTTTCGGCAGATAGGAACGAATGAGGGCCAACTCCTGCTCTTCCTTTTGCGCCAGGTCTTCTCTTCCTGCCTGTCGATAGGCATCGATAGACTCTTGGCGCTTTTTGGCGGCAGCGGCAAGGACGGCGATCTCTTCCTCCGCCGTTAGATCGCGCCGCTTGTCGATCGCCTCGTTCTTGAGCGCGCCGCGCAGCAGGCGTATGGCCGAAAGCCGATCCTTATCACCGGCTTTCATAGCGGCCTTCATGTCTTCCGTCAACTGATCGAAAAGGCTCATGGTTGCCTCACACTATCGGAACAGATCAGCGCTCCATCATCATCAGCTTGCGCATTTTTCGTCGGGCAGCGTTCAGCTTGCGTCGACGCGCCTCGCTGGGCTTTTCATACTGCTGGTGCTTTTTAATGTCCGACATCAAACCGGACTTTTCGCACGCTTTGGTGAATCGACGCAATGCTTTTTCAAAGGACTCGCCTTCGCGAACACGTACAGCAGGCATTCAGTCTTCAACCTCCTTTCTCTCATTATTTTTATGCACTAAAATTTAATCATTTATGACCAGATACGCAAGCATTTTCATGAAACTCATCCGGGCGGCCAACGGAAAATTCGGCCCCCAAGCAGATGCAGATGCAAATGATAGACCGACTGACCGCCGTCATGATTGCAGTTCATCACCAGGCGGTATCCGCGCCGGTCGAATCCTTCACGATTCGCCAGATCGCGCGCCAAAAGAACCATTTTGCCGGCCAGTTCAGCATCCTCCGGCCGCAAGTCATTGACGCTTTCAATATGCCGCTTGGGAATAATAAGAATATGCTTCGGGGCCTGCGGCGCAATATCCCGAAAAGCCAGCAGCTGCTCATCCTCAAAGACGATATCCGCCGGCAACTGACGGGATATGATGCGACAAAAAATACAGCTCATCTGTTCCTCGTTCGACTTTTTATCCGTTTTCTTCCGCAATTGCCAAAAGCCTGATGACTGCAGCCAATGCCGCCGTTTCGCTGCGCAAACGGCGTGGGCCGAGCGAAATGACTTCGGCGCCGCCTTTCACCGCCGTTTCGATCTCCTCATCCGTAAAACCGCCTTCCGGACCGATCAAGACGGCCGCTTCTTCGGCACGGCGCAGCGCTGCAGCGAACTCGTGTATCGGCGTATCGGCCTCTTCGTGCGCAATGAACGCCGGATTCGGCAGCCGAAGGCAGAATTCGGCAAACGGGACCGGTTCACGCACCTCAGGCAGAACGGAGCGTCCGCACTGTTTCATAGCGCTGAGCGCCTTTTGCCGCCATCGGCGCAGCCGGCTTTGCGGCTCGATGATCGTCCGCTGCGTGATGAGCGGCTGAAAAACCGCCACACCCAATTCGGTCCCCTTTTCCACCACCCAGTCAAAAGATTCTCCTTTGGGCGGCGCAGCGGCAAGCGTAAGACGCATGCGCGGCTCGCCGACGCCGACCTCATGCTTGAGTATCTCGACACATACGCGCATCGGCTCGACAGATTCGATCCGGCCTTCATACAGGTTGCCGCAGCCGTCGGCGGCGAAGAGCGTCTCGCCGACGCGTTTACGCAAAACCCGTAAAGCGTGATGTGCTTCTTCGTTCTCAAGGTAAAAATACCGATCGCTCACGGCGGCCGGTCTTACGAAAAATTGAACAAAGTCCGTGCGCTTCAAAAAGACACCTGCAGGTCGATGATCCATTGTTTGCCGGCCCGAATGCCGAAAGCATACTCGATGCGCAGCAGCTCGACATAAGGAAGGTGGACGTGAAGACCGGCGCCGTAACCGGCCAGGCCGCTGCTTGCATTAAACGCCGGTCGGTTCCACCAAACCTCGCCGGCGTCGAAGAAAAAGGCGCCGCTGAGTCCGAAGGGCAGATCGCGCTGATATTTGCCCAAATCGATGCCGGTGCCGCTCAAGTCGAGATACCGAATCGGCAGGATGGGAAAACGAAACTCGGAACTAAACAAAGCGAGGTTCTCCCCTTCCCGTGCTTCGAAAAACCGACCGCGTACTCGTTCAAGATATCCCAGGTAACGCCGTTTAAAGACGGGCACCTCACCGGCTGAAAGCTCGAGGTCCAAACGCAGAGCCAATGACAAAGCCGAGGTAAGCTTGAAATAGCTGCGGCAGTCGGCGCCGTAAAGCAGACAGTTGACCTGCTCCGGCCAATAATATTGCTCTGCGAACAAACGAAAATAATAACCCGAGCGGGGATATTCGTAGAGGTCGCGGCGATCGTATAGAAACGCGGCGCCGATCGAGGGCAGCGACTGGCGCGATGATCCCGAGGGGAGCAGATGTCGTTTATCGGCCGGATAGCCGATTTCTTCGTAGGCGGCTTGAAGATACAAGCTGGTATGATAACCCCACTGCCTGCCGAAAATCAAACCGACGCCGCGATGCGTTTCGTCAAAGCGCTCCATGTTCAGCATCTTGCTGCGTTGTGCGGCGCTTAGAACCTGAATTTTATAAAAAAAATGGCGATCGCCCCCTATCCATGGATTGAGGTAGGCGAACTGGCCCCCCGGATTATAGCCGAACCAGAGCTCGCCGACGGCTTTTTGATTCCATCCGGCGATATTGTTGTGAATGACGCCGAGCCCGTACGACCACTTTTGCCATGAGCGCTCGTTGCGGAAAACGAGCGGATAAGGAAAAAAATGCCAGCGCTCGGCGACGATGATGACGATCGTTACACCCTCATTCGGTGCAGGCGCCGGTACATATTCAACGCGGGTAAAAAGAGCGAGATTTTGGATTCGCTTGCGATCCTCTTCCAGTCGATCGGCGCGATAGATGTCTCCGATACGAGTCTTCATCTCGCGACGAATGACCTCTTCGTGCGTGCGCTCGTTGCCCATGATGACGATGCCGGTGATGATTCTGCCTTCCAACGAACGCTCTTCCGAAGCAGGAGCCGCACTAAAGGCCAAGCCGGAGGAATTAAATATGAAATATATGACAATTCCCAAAAGAAAAGCGCAAAAAGTCTTTATGCGGAGCACAAACACTGCCTATCCGTTCGAGTGCAGAAATTTGACCAATTCAACCGTTGTGCCTTTTTCGGAAAAAGAGTAACGAACCTGGTCCATCAGTGCTTTGACGATAAAAATGCCCCTGCCGCTTTCTTTAAGAATGTTTTCCGGTTGCAGCGGATCGGCGATGCTTGCCGGATCAAAACCGCCGCCGACATCCTGAATGCGAATCTCAATGCGATCCTGCAGCCTGCTGAACTCAAGATAGACCTTTTTGCTTTGATCGTTCTTATTGCCGTGCTGGATGGCGTTATTGACCACTTCGGTCACTGCAATGCCGATGTTTTCAATTTCATCCTGAGACAGTCCGGCGGCGCGCAGAAAATTCTCCAGCCGCTTTTCGACGTGGTGAATCTCGCACGGATTCGACCGGATGGCCATTTTCAAGACGTCCTGACGGCTCACGGCGTTCTCATTTTACAAACTTTACCTTCCATGCAAACGCAATTTTGCGGCGCACTATTTCCTTTTCGATTTCTACGATCAAAAAAGCCAGCGTACAGACAGGTCGATACTGTTGACATAATACGGTTTTTGCGCCGAGACCTGCACGCGGCTGCGGGCGGCCTCGATTTGCAGGCGAAGGCGTGTGGAAGAATAGTAGCCGATGCTCAAGACCGGACCGCGACTGAGATACGATCCGGCGGGCTCTTTACGGCTGTTGCCGAATGCATCGTTCAGATATCGATGTTCATCGCGCTTAAATACGGCATAACCGGCGCGGCTGCGTAAGAAACCGCGGCTGTACTGCCACGAGAGTTGCAACCACTGCAGGGATCGGGTGCCGACGATGCGCTCGCTCCACTTTTGCCAATAAAGCTGACCATTCTCTTCCAGCTGCAGCCGATAGTCAACGATCAATGCCGAATGCGGCATTAATTGCCAATACAGGCTGTCGCCGAGAGAAAATTTGCGAAAGACAAAACTGCGTGTACTGACAAAACTTTCTTCAAAATCATAATCCACATAGTTGGCAAGAACTTCCAACGATTGGTGAAAGCTGAACTGTTGTGACGGAGAAAATGCCAGACGGGGTTTCATAAAAAGAATGCGGTTCCAGTTATTGTCGGCGCTGCGTTCACCGTAGATATAGACCATGTGGTAAAGGTTCACCCCCGTTGCCCATTCAGCGACCAATTCCGGCGACAATCGATGTACCCAAAGGAGACGGGTATTGATGCGCAGCTCGTCGCGATCGTCATAATTGGAAGTATCCGGCGTATCGTAACGAAACTTGTTGGCCGAAACAAAAAAAGTTAACGAGTCACGCCGGGCGTACCGGCGCAAAAAAGCGCTGAGCACCAATCGCGAGCTGTTGTTGTCCGGTGTAACAAAAGCGATTCGTGAGGAGAAGGGACGGTCGCCGTCAGCGGCCAAATCATAATGTTGCTGCTGAATCA
Organism: candidate division KSB1 bacterium; assembly: GCA_034505495.1. Lineage (NCBI taxonomy): Bacteria > Pseudomonadati > Candidatus Zhuqueibacterota bacterium. The sequence goes on from JAPDQV010000013.1 coordinate 53,211, forward strand.
GATGAGATAGACTGATCAGCGCCTGCCAAGGAGAATTTTGCCATTCTACCGCAGCGTCGTTGGCAATTCGTTGATCGAGGCGTCGGCGACGACGCGCCTGTTCCTTTTCCCGAAGCAGCGCCAACTCAACGGTTTTAAACTCCAACTGCGTGTTGTAGGAAAAGCGCGTCCTCTCACTGAGGCGGTAATGCAGCGTATTGCTGCCGCCTTTGACGGTTTCGCGTTGGCTTTCGACGTCCGCAGCCTCGGAAATATAGTTGTCCCTACGCCGGTCCGAGACAATGAGGCTGATCGAATCGGCAACGCCGGGGGCAAAAGTTCTGCCGACCTTGTACAAAGTCGACAAGTTGGCGTTACGCCGCTGCGGGAAGCGATCTTGATCGATCGAAAAGGCCAATCGGTGATCATAGTCGTGCCACCGCAGGGTGTCGCCGCGGACTTCGCCCCCAAACCAGACGCCGCGGTCGTCGTGGCTCAGTCGTTGCTCGCGCTTCGGTCCGAAAGCAAAACGGGCGGCGATTTTCGGTACCGGCTTCCACTGCGCGCCGAGCAGTGCTGAAGCGCTCTCGAGGTCGTTGGCATAGCCGGACTGCTTGTCAAAAAACTGCAGGCTGCCGGCGCGGGCAAAAGCTCTCAACTTTGGGCTAAAGATGTAGGCTGCCTCGAGATGTAAAGTTTGATCATCTTTCCAGCGATTCCCTTCCGAGGTGGTATGGAGAAGAGAAGATTTGTAGGACTCTTGAATAACAAATTGCCATTTGGGAGACAGCATTTGCAGCCAATTCAGATCGGCAGTCCACAAATAAGAATTGAATTCCTGACGAAAGCCGACACCGGCCTGCCGCTCGTAAGATGAAACAGGCGTTTCTTGGGCATGCAAATTGGAGTACAAAACTATCCACAAAAGAGAAATGTGCGCATGCCGCCGCAAAATGGGCTCCTTTAGGGGTCAATCCGGAGTGATGAAAAAGCCAAGGACAATTCTGCCTTCATCCCGACTTTTCCTCAGTTGAACGGCGATCGGTTTCCGAATTTTGCGGTTCTTCGGGGAGGACCGCACCTCCCGAGATAATGAGTTTTAGAGCCTCCTCTAGTGAAAGGTCCAGCTCATAAACATCCTTTTTGGGAACGAAAAGCAAAAAGCCGGAAGTAGGATTGGGAGTTGTAGGCAAAAAAACACTGTAGCATTCTTGATTGAAATGCCGCCGGATCGTCTGTTGTACGGCGCCGCCGGCTTCTTGAGAAATGAATCCCACGGCATACATTCCAGGCCGCGGATATTCGATGAGGACGGCGCGCTGCATCGTTTCCTTTTTTTCGGGAGAAAAAACAAAAGCGATCTGGCGCAGCGTTGAATAAATGTGCCGAATGATCGGCAGCTTGTGCAGCAGCCGGTCGCTCCAGCGCAGCAGCATACGGCCGACAAAGTTGCGTGCCGTTATACCGGTCAGCAGCAGCACCAACAAGAGGGCGGGAATTCCGACTCCAGGAATAGTCCGAACCGGCTCATTCGGCCAAATAATCGGCGACAACAATCGGCTGACCGGCTCGTTGAGCAGGCCGTCCAGCCACAAAAAAAGCCGTATGACGATCCAAGCCGTCACCACGATGGGGACGAGGGAAAACAATCCGGCGGTCAAGGTTTTACGAAGTTTTACCGGTAAGGACTTTATCGTGTTGCGGGGCATGACGAGGAAAAAGAAAGCGGCCTATTGAATGCGGACGATGACTTCATCGGGCTCGGCATATCCGTTACGGATTGCCTCCTCCTTGAGGCGTCGAACATCGGAACGCAGAGCATCGATTTCAGCCTGCAGAGCTTTCATACGGGCTTGCGCTTCCTCTAACTGTTTCTGCAGGACGATGTTTTCATGCTTTAACCGTGCCTGATTGATGAAACCCGCTCTTTCGAAAACGAAAGAATAGATGACGAGCCCGATCCCGATGGCGAGCCATGTCCGCGGATTGGTTAGCAGCCGAACCAGAAATGACCAAAAGCGGTGTCTCATTCGACAATCCGAAAAAAGCGTCGAGGCAGATTTGCCTCGACGCAGTTGGATTTACTTTACTTTTTTGTATCCGTAAACGGCCGTATCGCCGAGTTCCTCTTCGATGCGGATGAGCTGATTGTACTTGGCGATTCGGTCGGAACGGCTCATCGAACCGGTCTTGATTTGTCCGGCATTGACGGCTACGGCAATGTCGGCAATGGTCGAGTCCTCGGTTTCGCCCGAACGATGGGAGATCACCGTCGTCCAGCCGGCGCGGTGCGCCATTTCGACGGCGTCCAGCGTTTCGGTCAGCGTGCCGATCTGATTGACTTTGATGAGAATTGAATTGGCGCATCCTTCCTTGATGCCGCGCGCCAGATACTCGACGTTGGTCACGAAAATGTCGTCTCCGACCAGTTGGATTTTATTACCGAGCATGTCGGTCAAAATCTTCCAGCCGGTCCAGTCATTTTCGGCCATTCCGTCTTCGATCGAATCGATGGGGTATTTAGCCACCAGCGAAGCAAGATACTCGGCCTGTTCCTGAGGCGTGCGTTTGGCGCCCTTGGGTCCTTCGAATTTAGTATAGTCGTAAACGCCGTCGATAAAAAATTCAGAAGCGGCGGGATCGAGGCGAATGGTGATATCCTTCCCCGGTTTGTAGCCCGCTTTTTCGATCGCGGCAACGATGCTTTCGAGCGCATCCTCGGTGCCTTTCAAAAGCGGTGCAAATCCGCCTTCATCGCCGACGGCGGTGCTCAATCCGCGGCTTTTGAGTACCTTTTTGAGGGTATGAAAGACTTCGGCACCCCACCGGACAGCTTCTTTGAGAGAAGGAGCGCCGACGGGACAGATCATGAACTCCTGAAAGGCAATAGGAGCATCCGAGTGCGAGCCGCCGTTGATGATGTTCATCATCGGCATGGGCAGCACCTTGGCGTTGACGCCGCCGATGTAACGGTAAAGCGGCAATCCAAAGTAATTGGCCGCGGCTTTTGCTGTAGCCAAAGAAACGCCCAAAATGGCATTGGCGCCAAGCTTGGCTTTGTTTTTAGTGCCGTCCAGTTCAATCAGAAGCGAGTCGATTTCCACCTGCTCCGTCGCGTCTTCGCCGATCAACTCTTTGGCAATAATCTCATTGACGTTCTCGACGGCTTTGGTGACCCCCTTGCCCATAAAGCGGTTCGGATCGCCGTCGCGCAGTTCGATCGCTTCGTTCTCGCCGGTCGATGCGCCGGAAGGAACGGCGGCGCGGCCCAAAGTACCGTCTTCCAATTGTACATCTACTTCGATCGTCGGATTGCCGCGCGAATCGAGAATCTCACGCGCGAATACATCAACAATAGTCGTCATCATGCCTCCTTGATATTTAAAAACGTAAGCTGATCAATTAATGGTTTGCGGTTAAATATACAACTTTTTCCCGCGACCACCAATAGAATAATTAACCTGTTAGAGAATCCCCATCACTCCCGCCAGCCAGACAAAGAGAACGCCGGCGACGGCGCAAAAAGCATTGACCACATCATTGTTGATCCAACGGTAACCACGGAAAAAAAGGGTCGGTTGTTTCCGGCAGTGAATGCGTTTTTCGGTGGTTTTACCGCAGCTCGGGCACTGATATTGCGCTTGTACGGTTGCCCCCAAAAGGCTGTCCACAAAGCTGCCCGCCAACCCGGCAAAGGCTACGACAACTGCTTCCGCAAAGCCGAAGGCGCGCGGCGAAGCGTGCGGGCTGCACAAATAGCCGACCGTCGACAGCACGATCGATCCGAGCAGCGCGCCGGTAGTGCCGACGGCGGAAATTCCGCCGGAGGTGCCCATGGCGACCGGCCGAAAGGTCAGGATCGAACGCGGGTTACCGCGCGCCATCACGCCGATTTCCGTCGCCCAAGTATCGGCCGTAACCGCCGCCAGCGAAGCAATGTAAAGGACGTAGAAAAAATTGTTCTTGCTGAAATACCAAAATAGAAGCATCAAACCGGCAATTCCGCCGTTGGCCAGCACCTGGCCGATGTCGCGGCGGCTGCCCTTTTCGAAGATCTGCTCCAGCTTTTGTTTGCGTATTCGGCCCATTTTGCTGATGGCGCTCGAAATGAGAAAAAAGGTCAAAATGGGCAGAGCGAACTTCCAACCGCCGGCGCCAAAGACCAGTGTACCCAAAAGAAAGAGCGCCACGGATCCGCCGCCGTTCAAAAAGCGCAATCGATAGGATAACACCCCCATACCTGCAGCGAGCGCCATGCCGAAGAAAAACATCAGGGCTTGTGACCACGGTTCGTTGAGAAGATAGTAGAGCGCAAAGGCGCTGCTCAAAGGAACCGAGAGATTGTCCGACCCCCAGGCCGAAATCATTTCCGAGGCCATGGCAATCATTGCGACGGCGACGGCGATCCACACGATCTGAGAAACCGACAAGTCAAGTACTCTGATGTGGCGTGCGACCCAAAAGGAAGCCGTCACCAACAGCAGGGTCACCGTAAACATGGTTGCAGAACCCTGCACCGTCTTTTTTTCCGGCCCCAGATGCAAAACGATAGGCCGCTTTGTCCGCTCCCCGACAATCGCGGCAGCAGCGTCCGAAAGGGCCATGATCAACATCGCCGTGACCAAAACAAGCTTGTGATGATTCCACAGAGTAACGGTCAAAATAACAAACGATATCGGATAGAATACCGTCCCGTAGGTGTGGCGGACCGTGCCGTGCATTCCCTTGAAAAATCCCCTTTTTACGGCGATAAAGTCGACGACGGCAAAAAAGAGTCCCAATGTGACCATAGGCCACATGGAATCCAATACGAACGGCGTCGCGGCAACCAATACACCGACCAGCATGTGAACGATTTTACGCGTGGCTTCGGGGGACCAATGAAAAAAGCGCCGAATGCTTTCGGCAATCAACAAAACCCCCAATACAGCGCCGGCGAAAATAAAGAGGTACTTGAAATCGTTTGCAGTCATTTCAGACGAGCAGCTGAAAGATATGATTATTGTGTCGTATGTTACGACTTTTTACTATAAAATCCAAAAAATAAATCGTCGCTGCCAATACGAGGCCTGCAGAAGGCATCGCTCAATCTCTGGTAAAAAATCCCCAAGTTATCCACATTTTAAAAATCAAGCTTTTTTTCTGCGATAATAGAATATTTTACATGCCGCATCTAAAAAACAGTGCCTTAAGATTATCTTAACAATTCTCTAATGAACCATGAAAAATTATTTTCCATATAGCATACGATCTAATATTTTGATATTATTATAATTGCGATAAGCGGTCAAAAGATTTCCAAGTGCCTATTATTAAGGTAATAATAATTCACTTTTAAGTGGTAGAAACATGATGGATAGCCGGAGGCGATCAGACAACAAAGGAAGAAGAAATTCGCAGGAAACCCACAAGTTATCCACATTTTCGAGGAAAAAACGACTAGCGCATAATCGTCATTTTGCTGAAAGCTTCGGTCGTCTTGCCCTCACGGGAGGCGACGGCTTTAAATATGTAAACGCCGTTTGCCGGTCGATCGCCGTCTGCATCAAGACCGTCCCAATACAGCCGCTGATAGCCGGCGCCCAACATGCCCGCTTCGATCGTGCCGATCAATCGGCCGGCCAGAGTATAAATTTTGATCGCCACTTCCGCCGGTTCGCTGAGTTCAAAGCTGATTTCACCGTCGCGGCTGACGGGATTGGGATAGATCAACAGATTGCGAATTTTCAGCTGATCTTCGACGACGAAACGCAACGTTGCAGCAGCGCGATTTCGTGCCGCGTCCACAGCTTGTATTTCGAGGCGGTGTTCTCCGGGCGCCAGCATCGGGGAGTAATGCAAAAGGCAACAGCCGTTACCGTTTGCTTCCAGAGCAAGCTCTCCGGATTTAAAAGAAACTCGCCTCCCGTCAAGGGTCACCGTAACAGCAGTTGTATCGGCCAACGGTTCCGGATTGTTATCGAGAATAAGCGCCTTGATCTTCGGCTGCGCCGCCACCCAGTCGCCGTCAAAAATCTCGCGATCATCGACCGTGAGATGAATCTGCGGAGGTTTATCATCTGCCAATACGAACAAAGAAACCGTCAAGCGGTTGTTGCCCTTGGTTAACTCGATGAGCTCACGGCGCGGATCGACGGTTAGAATAAAATCATTGCGTCCCGGTTTGTCGGCGATCCATTGCTGTCGGAAGGGAAAATAGCGGTCAATGCCGATTGCCGGAATAGTCAGTTCGCCGACTATTCGCCGCGTCTCTCCGTTCTTTTGTACAATCTCAAGAACCGTGGAACCGGACTCGCTCAAACCGATGTTGTAGAGATCGCCGAAAAAGGTGATGGTTGACCCCACCATTACCGTATCGGCCGATATGCTGAAGAGGTGAGCCGATAGCGCCAAATCGGGGGGAGGATCATAGAGGACACTCCATTTGGTCAACGTAGGAGAATCTTTTCCCTGCCCCAGCGTCATTTCTGCAGACAAAACCAGATAGGGATATTCATGCGGATCGATAAAGCCGAGGTCCACGTTTCCCAACGATCCTTCCCATAAGAGCGCTTCGCCGCCGTCAATTGCTTGGCCGATGACTCGGCAGGTCATGGCAGCGCCGGGCGGCACCGTCCCTTCAAAAAAAGCGCTTTTCCATCCTTTTGCCGGCCCGATGCGGGCAGAAACGATGCTTCCTTTTTGGGCAAAAACAAGCAGACTGTCCTTTAGAATAACAGCTTCACCGCCCGGCGGCTGCAATCCTTCCGGAACCGACCCGATTGCCGCACCTTTGCGGCCGATGATCGCCCACGCGTAACGAAAGCCGATTTGCCGGCAAAGGACGCTGCCGATTGACTCATAAGCAGTATAAACCTCTTCGTTTAGATTCAAGCCGCCTTCCTCGGAAACGGCCGCCAACACATAATCCCCGATTTCCGCCGAGCGAATAAATTGAGCCAAATTTTGCGGGGCCTGGGGATTGCCGTAGGTGTCAAAAACAGCCGAGGCTTTGACCGTACCCGAGATCGGATCGACAATGGCCACATTATGACCTCTTCCTGTGGTTAAAACACTGCGGCGATCGACTTCGAGCAGAGCATAGCCGACCTGTTCCGTACGCGACGACTGCAGGAGAAGCAAAATCTCGCGTTCCGCAAGCGAGACGCCTTTGCCTCTTTTGACGGTGTTTTCAAAGCGGCAGGTTGCGTCAAAATCCCCATTCTGCAGCCAACCCAAGGACTCTGCTTCATGGGTCGTAAAGGAAGCAATGAACGGTTCATGCAGGATTTCAAGCTGCATAGGTTTGACGCGCCAAAAGTAGCGCTGTTCCGGACGCAGCCCGGTCGGCGTCCATCTCAAAAGCAGCGGATGCGCCCGTACCGGCGGCGAAACGAGGTGCAAAGGACTGTTGAAAGTACGGGCGGTGTCAATTTCAAAAATATAGGAAATCCTCTCGTCGTAACGTTGCTGAGGCGCTTGGGCTTTCAGCGTCAACCCCTGCACCGGCACCCATGCGTTTTGCGGCGGCGCAATCAGCTGCAGGTCGCTGCTGAGGATGGCAAAAGAAGTGCTCTGCTCATTGTTCCGTTCGTCAGATTCGGGAATCTCGTTCATAGCATCGACTTTTACTGCCGTTTCCAGCACGCCGGCGAGCCCGCGCAGCGGCAATGAAATCTCTGCCCATTCTTCGAGAGCGACCGGACCGATGCGGCGTGCTGCGGAAATCTCTTTGCCGGTCGGCAAGTGGCGAAAGGTAAAATGCACCGTTGAACTGTCGCGGCAGAACATGCCCCAGTTTTCCACTAGGGCTCGGACGGTTGCCAGTGAATCGGCCTCGCCCGCCGGGAAAGGCTGCATCAACACGTTTTCAGAACTGAGCGCCAAATCCGGCAATGTCGGCAGCGCCAGCTGCATGGCGGGGTCGCCGAGCAGGTTGTATTGGAGAATCAGGTGGCGAAAATGGCCGAAGGAGCCGTAGGTTTGCCACAGCCGCTTTTGCGCTTCGTTGATGATTTTACCCAGATAGCGGAGAGAATCACTTGCAAAAATGGGGTAAAGCTGGCGCAAGTAGAGATAATCCTCGTAAGCGTAACCCCAGCCTGTAGTTCCCCAAAATCCGACCGCCCCTTTGTCGCGCGCCAGCAAAAAGTGTTCGGAAAAGCTTTGCTGCGAGGGCTCGGCAAAGCGTCCGGTGTGACAAGTCATGCTGGAAATGACCGGGTAGCGGCCTTTATTCTGGAGATCGTCGATATCGGGCGTGTTGAACATCAGCTCCCAAGTGCGACTGGCCGCGTGACCGATAAAGTTGATCCAAACCGCGCCTTTATCGACGGCATCCAGAATTTGGGTTCGATAATCAATCTGCGGATTTTCTTCCTTTTTGCTGATAAAGAGGGGTCTGCCGCTGACGGGCTGCGGAGCGACAAAATCTTTGGCCAAAGCCTGGGATTGACTTTCGAACTGACGTTGCTCAGACGCATCGGCGCCGCCGCTGATGAAGAGGAATCGCTTTTTCCATGCTGCCGAGGGAGCGGCTTCGTATTCGATGATTTTGTCGATAACCTGCTCGGCCTCAGACGGTTCATTGACCGGCAACCTGCCGATGCTGAGCTCAGCCAAGATATCTGCGGGGCCGTCAAAACAGCCCAGGAGCACGTCGCTTACCGGGTTGCCGAGCGAGGGAACCTCGTTGTTGAATTTGGAATTAGGCAAATTCTTTTTCGGGTCCCAACTGGTGTCGCCGAGGAGCAGCGCAAAAGACGGACGAGGAAAGCCGTTTTCGTAAGCAAATTTTAAAAAGCTACGGAGCGCTTCTGCTTCAGGAATGCCGTGATTGAAACGATCATAAATCTCTTCGATGTCGGCGATGAAAACGGTAAAGCCGTTATGCGCTTCACGATAGCGGCGCAGCCGTTCGGCCTGGTCGAGGAACTTTTTAGAGGTGACGATTAAATAATCGGCTCCGCTGTAGCTATCAAGGCCGCTCTTCAGCACGGGTTTAAGACGAAGCGGCGCACGCGCGGCAGAGCGATCAAAAACGATCAAGGTATCGCCGGCATTGGGCGGAACGGAGAAGCGAGCGCTGTGTGCGGTACCGCCGGTAAAGATCCATGATCTGGACAGGCGTACGCCGCCGGCTCCCTGTGCGACGAGCTGTTCGGCGGGCTCTCCTGCGACTCCCTTTTGTGCAATGAACGCCCAAGAGTCGCGGTACCGCAGATTGGCGAGCAGGCGGCTGCCGAGTGCCTGAAACGCCGCAATCGCCGGCGGCCGCAAATTGGTTGCACCGTCGTCGCACACTCCGGCCATAATTACCGCGCTGTCCGGTTGACTGTTGACAAATGCAGCCAAAGAATCGGATTCCGCTGCCGAACCGTAGGTGTCGAAGCTCTTTGCCGCTTTGACCTGGCCGCTGCGATGGTCGAGAACGACCACGGCCATGCCGCGGGTACCGTTGTAAAGCAATTTACCGTTGATGGAAAAGCGGGAAAAATTTCCGTCAGCGAGACCGGCAGACTCGACGACCAATGTCGCCGGCCATTCGCGGCCTGTGGCAAAGGGTTCTATCCATAGACGTCGGCTTGGTGCCAAAACAAAGATGTCACTCGAAGAAAAGCCCTGCACCCAACAGTGCAGCGGCGATTCCTGCGCGATGCCGGACAGCCGCAGAAAACCGTTTTCGGCCGTCATGCTGCGGCGATAAGTCACTTCGAACCAATCAAAATAGAATCGCGAATTGACATTGGGGTTTTCCCGCAGCGATTCGATCTCCAGCTGATTGCCCTGCTCCTGCAAAAGCCTCTTGGGCAATGCTGCTCCGCCGATGAGTTCCTGCCGGTCGTCGAAAAATCCGTCAAAAACGATTCGGCGATTGATGCGGACCCGAACATGATGCGAATTAGGATAGATGTCGACTGTTTCTCCGCGCAAACGAAACGTGAATCGCGCTGAATCGGCGTCGGGAAGGCAGCCGGGAAGGTCAAATAGAGTCGAAAAGACCTCCCCTGGATCGATGGCGCTGTCCCAAACCCATCCTTCTCCGGCAACCGTCAAGGTCTCTTGTATTTCGCTGCTGCTGTCGCCGTTGTAGTAAGCCAAATCTTTTTCGAAATGGCGTGTATCCATGAAATCGGTGCAGTCCTTGCCGTCTTCCGACGAAGCGACGCGAGTGTAGGTCTCTCCGCCGCGATCCCAGCGCAGCCAATAGACGTTCGTATCGCTCCAAGCATGATAATACTCATTCCCTTCGCCGCGCAACCGTTCGCCGTAAAAAATGATCTGGTCGGAGTTATCGAATCGTCCGTCTTCGCCGCCGAAAAAGTAAAAAGGTACGCTTTCTCCACGATTTTCAAGGCATAAAAGCCGGGGATCGATTTCATTTACCGGCAAACCGGCATCGGCGAGGTCTTGGCCGGTGACGCGATAAACGCCTTCTTCTACGAGATAGAGCTTGCATGCGGGTAAAGAGCCGGAAAAATTTGATTGAGCCGTCGCCTTTCGCAGCTTCTGCAACGGCTCTCTGACGACGGCAAAACGAGCGTAGCGTAAAATTCTGACGTTTCGTTCGAGATCAACGGTTACCGGATTGACTTGAATTCTGAGAAGAGTCGTCCCGCGCGATTTGGCGCTTTCTATGCGGAAAGCGGAATTGAAGAATCGAGCATCATCCGGAATCGCTTCCCCGTCTTCGAATGCCCGATCTCCGTCAGTGTGCGGCATTCTCAGCTGAGGAGACGAAGAGACGCTGAATACAGAGTCCAGAACGGCAACGGAAAAACCATCTCCAGGCAGAGACAGAGTGAAAAAATCAAAAGGCAGAGTATACGCTCCGCTGGGGTAGAACGAGGGCAGATCGCCGACGACGGGAACAACGTACTGACCACTCGCGTCGCTCATCGTCTTCCATTCGACGGACGACGGCGCGGTCCATTCGACAATCACTTGCGACGGCGTTTCTTCGACGACCCGAAAATAAGTAGCGGCCCAAATGGGAAAAGTGCTCAGCAACAGAATGAAAACAATTCGAGGTGGTGACATGATTTGCATTTTTTTATGCACGCTGTTGCCTGAATGGATAGGCCATTGATGAAGCATTTACGCATTCGGATCGCGACAGGTTCCGATTCAATTCATCAGGTGCAAGCCGAGATACAAGGTATAGGCGGCTAAGAAGGCCATAATGCCGAGGATGAGCGACAAGCCGATCATGGTCGCAGAGGCGCCCGGCTGCGTCAGGCCGAGAGCAACCAGCCGGTGATGGATGTGTTCGCGATCGGCATGGAACGGATGGATGCCGCGCCGCAAGCGACGAAAAATGGCCAGCGCAGTATCGACGATCGGCAGGCCGAGCAGCAAGAACAAAAGTAACGGGGATACGCTGCCGGTAGTCGATGAAGCGCCCAACGTGAGGCATGCCAACAGAAAGCCGATCGAGAGACTGCCGGAGTCGCCCATAAAGATGGAAGCCGGATGCATGTTGTAACGGAGGAAACCGACGGTGGCGCCGATTAGGCTCAGCATCAACGGAACGAGAACTGTATTGCCCATCAACAGTGCAATGGCCGAGGAGCAGATGAGCACCACCACTGCTACGCCGCCGGCCAGGCCGTCGAGTCCGTCTATCATATTGAAAGCATTGGTAATGCCGACGATCCATAAAATCGACAATGGATAGCTCCAGAAGCCGAGCTCGATGCTTCGATCGGCGAGCAGGATAAGCTTTTCCATCCTCCAGCCGAAATGAACGGCAAGCAGGGCCAGAGCCGTCTCTACAAAAAGCTTGAGATTGCAGTTCAAATCCTTTTTATCGTCAAAGGCGCCCAGGATGAACAGCCCTGTCGCTCCCAATACCAGACTCGCAATTTCAGCCTGTTTTGCCGCCCAAAAAGAGGGCTTTAACACATAAAAGAACAAAGCACCCGTTAGGAAGGAGAAAATTACGGCTCCGCCTCCCAATTTGGGGATTTGTCCTTTGTGAATGGTACGATGATTTTGGCGGGCGACGATCTCATGCTTGACGGCAAATCGGCGGAAAACCGGCGTCGCCACAACCGCGGTGATAAATGAGACAAGCAAAGCAAAAAACGGTATCATTCATTGTCCTTGCATCGTTAGAGGTGCAAAAGGCAATAGCCGACGGTAAAAGTTAATCTTATGCGAATCAATAATCGTACCAAATCCAAATTATTGATTTTTGCCTTTTCCGGCGGGACGAAGATGTTCAGCAGAGAGCCGCAAGTATCATTTGAGAACATTTTTGATCATTTCTTGGGCTCATCAACACGGCTTAGGTCTCTGTTCATTCCATGAAGATTAGAAAGACCCCCGATGGGGTTTTTAGCAATATATACAATTACATTATTTTTTGCAAGAAATGCCTATATAATACGTCCATTTCATGAATCATTCGTCTATAATGATAGGTGCCGGCTACAAATCGTCGGGCTCCTTCGACAAGCCGCATTCGCAGCGTCCGGTCATTTATTGCTTTTTCCACGCAGTCTGCTGCGGCCTTTTCATCGTCGACTGCAAAGCTGAGGCCGGTTACGCCGTGTTTGATCAGGTCAGGAACACCGCCGACTCGCGAAGCCACGACCGGCACGCCGGCAGCCATGGCCTCGATAATGGTTACCGGCGTCCCTTCATTCAAGGAAGTGAGCAGCAGCAGATCGATGCCTTCATAAATGAAAAGCATGTCCGTTCTCCATCCTGTGAAATGAACATGCTTTTCAAGCCCATCCTTTTGAACATATGCTTCTAGATTGGCCCGTTCCGGTCCGTCGCCGACGATAAGCAGGTGATAGCGGTGATCCTTTTGCAGTAAAATTTGCAGAATGCGTAATGCGGAGAGATGGTTTTTGATCGGCACCAGGCGGCCGATGATGCCGATTAGGACGGCATCAGGCTTGAGCCCAAGTTTTTTTTTCAAAACCTCCGTCGGCTTGAGCTGCAGATACGGTTCGAGTTCGAATCCAAGCCGGATAACTCGAAATCTGGATGCGGGTGCTACGTGATAAACACTGCTCAATTCGTGGAGCTGGCTCGGGCTGATGGCAACAAGACAGGTCGTGAAGCGCGCGAGCAGTCGTTCAATCAGCAGAAAAACTTTGGTAACGATTTTTGGGAAATACCCATGGAAAACATGGCCATGAAAAGTGTGAAAAATCAAAGGGACGCCTGCCAACAAAGCGGCTATGCGTCCCGCAGCGCCCGCCTTGGCGGTATGAGTGCAGACAATCAGCGGTTTTTCTTTGCGCAACAGGCGATAAATATGATATACAGCCGCTAAATCGGCGATAATGGACGTCGAACGCTGCATAGATGACACGCAGCGGACGTCGTATCCTGCCGCCCGCAGCTCGTCCATACGGCAAAATTCGCCCGGATCGAGCGCCCCGCCAATAAGAATATTACGGTATCCAAAGGCAGGCAGGTATTTCGAGAGGAGCTCGGTATGAAGCGACGGGCCGCCGATGCAGATGCGGGATTGAAGCCGAACGATTTTTATGGGCTTTTTTAGACGCTCATGAGACACTTTTGATATACCCGTAAAGTTTGCGATATGCACGTTTTCCAAGAGAAACGCCTGATATTTTCAAAGCCTCGGTTTATTAATTCCTGTCGCAAAGAGTTGTCATCGAGCAGTAATTCGAGTTTGTCGGCCATATCTTTCGGGTCGAAAGGATCGAAATAAAGCGCCGCATTTTGGCATATTTCCGGGTGTGAGGCTGCATTTGAAACCGCAACCGGTACTCCTGCTGCCATGGCTTCCAAAGGAGTGAAGCCGAACCCTTCAAAGAGCGATGGAGCGACGAACACCTGCGACGATTGGTAAATAATCGGCAAATCAGTCGGAGCAACAAAACGGGTAAAATGCACAGTTCCACTCAAGCCAAGTTTGCGCACACGCTCATAGATGCTATAAACCTGCCAATTCTCACGCCCGACAATAACCAAGTGATGAGGAATGCCTCGCCGTCGAAGAATCGAAAAGGCCTCTATGAGTCGCTCGTAATTCTTCCGCGGCTCCAAATGACCGACCGCAAGAAAATATTTCTCCGGCAGGCCATATCTGCTGCGCACGCGTTCTCTTTCACCTTTACAAAAGGTAATATTAAAGCGTTCAAAACTGATTCCGGAATGGATGACCGTCACTTTTTCCGCTGGTACATTTAAACGCTGCATAAGGTTATTTTTGGTAAAGTGAGACACGGCAATAATATGAAAAGCATGATGCGCTGCCCAAGGGATGGCTCTTTGTAAAAAATAGCGGCGCATCGGAACGTAACTTTCGGGAAAATGCAGAATTCGCAGATCATGCACAGTGATGATCGTCGGCACTCCGCCGTTGGGCAAATAATAGGAGATCGGCGCATGGAGTAAATCGATCCGGTTGGTTTGCAGCAAGTTATGCAACAATATGATTTCGGCAAAGATGCGCAAGACAGGTTTTGTCGGCACTCTAACCGGTAAAAATTCTGACCCACCATGATAGCCGTAAGCCCGCATTATCTCCCGACGCATGATAATTTTCGGCATCCAGTCTTCGGCGTTTTCCTGCAGAATGCCGTCAATCAGATTTTTTATGTAAACGGCGATGCCGCCGGCCTGCGGATCCAGCAGCAGGGCATTGATTGCTAGTCGTTTCAATTCTTTTCTGTCGTTAGGTATAATAGATCGGCATCAAGCGCGCGTGTAGTGCTTTTTCAAGACCAATCGTAATCTCGGGCGCATTTTTACCGCCGCAATCAAACCGGAAATATAATCACGCACCAGACCCTTTCGACGCACCAGAGACAGCGGAATGCGCAAAGCCATACCGAGCAAATACACGTCGTAAGCAAGCTTGGCTTCAGCAAGGCCTGCATGCCGAACCAGCCAGCGGCAGTCATTAACCAGGCTGTGCATCAACATTTCTCGAAAATTTTGTTTGGTCGACGCCCCGTGCCGATGCTTGACGACAATTTCTTTTAAAACAATAATGCGCCGGCCGTTTTGAAGAATGCGGAAGCACCATTCCCTGTCTTCACCGTACATAAACAAACGTTCATTTAGGCCGCCGAGCTGCTCGAAAACCGTTCTTCGGACAGCCATAAAAGCCCCGTCGACATACTCGATCCGAGTCGGCCTTACGGCTTTGACGGAAGCAAAGAAAATCTGTTCTTGGATTACCCGCTTGAGCGTCAAAAATTGCCTGCCGACTGACTGAACCTTGCCCGAGGGAAAAATCAGTTTTGCGCCGATGACTGCAACATTCGGCTGCGATTGAAAAACCTGATGCAGCTTTGCAAAGGTTCCGGGGGTAATCAGTTCAGCGTCGCTGTTGAGCAGCACGAAATAGTCGCCTTTGGCAATTTGCATGGCAAGATTGTTGGCGCGGGCGTAACCGAGATTCGCCGAATTGACGACCAGCCGCACGTCAGGAAACTCGGTACGGATGCGTTCTACCGAATCATCGCTCGAAGCATTATCGACCACAATAACCTCCACCCCTTCCTCACCCTGAGCGTAGACCGACCGGATCGCCTGCAGTGTTAGGGGGCAGGTGTTCCAGTTTACAATAATGACCGAAAAAAGGGGCGGTTTTTTCACTACAGCACCTTAATCTTGACATCGCGAAGATAAGCGCCGGCGAAGGTAAAAAAGAAAATGATATAGGGCAAACGGTGCCGCACTGAGGTGCCGAAATTGGAATCCACCAGCGCATTGGCCGCCAAGCAGGTCAGACAAAAGGCAAGCAAAAACCACTGCGATGACAAATTGACGGTAATCCGCTTGGCGGCAAAATAAAAGACCGTCAATAAGGCGCAAAAAACGACAAACAAGCTTTCGAGAGCGCTCAACAACATGGCGGCACTGTATACATTCCACAGGAACGGTCCAAAAGTAAAGAAAACAAACCGAATCGGCAGGTAGCGGACCATGTCGAACAGAGTTCGGTACTGCATATCGGCCAAGTAGACCGATCGGCCTTCGGCGCGCAGCGGTTGCGCGCGCAGCGGATAGTTTAAAATCGAGTTGACCGTCTCTTGATGGCTCAGCAAAAACCAAATCAAGGCCGCAACAGCCATCGTAAACAGAGTCCATTTCACAACCCTGCCGCGCTTCAGCAAAAGCAGGTAAATAAGGAAATAACCGGTTAAAAATCCGCCGATGAGAAAAAGGTTCTGTATGCGAAAAATACCGATGATGACAAATGAGCCTAACGCAATAATCAGATTCGATATGCGGCGCCGACCGAAGAAGGCACACAGGCCTGAGTAGAGCATTAAGAACGTGAAAAAAAAGATGAGGGCGTCACGCAGCATATAGGTGGTAAAGGCAATCATCGACGGGAAGAGCAGCGAAGAAAGCAGCGTAAAACGCGCCGTTGGCTTGTTTTCGAACACCAGGAGGGCGATGCGGTAAGCGAGCATCGCCGTGAGCAATCCAAAGATCGTATTGATCATGCTGATAAGCAGCGGCATCTCGCCCAGGAAACGATAAAAAAGCACCAGGAAATAAGAAAAGCTTTTTATGCTCATCGAATGCGGCGAAGCATAAAAGGCAGGCAAGTTGCGTTCAAGGTTGTCGAGGATCTGCAAAGCATAAAGGTTATACATAGTTGCATCGGGTTGAGGAGGAAAGATCACAACATAATGATTAGCAATCGTAAGAGCGGCCCGAAGAATTGCAGCCGTCAATAATACTTTGCGCAAATAATTGTCCGAAGGCAAAAACAGAGCAAGCATAAGGATGAAAATCGTCGTCAGTATAAGTGTTGTCGCCAACTGCAGATCGATCAGTAACGCCGGCAGGCAAACGCCGAGCGGCAGGAAGCTGACCCACTCCTTCTGTCTTGTTCCGATCATTGTTTTGCCGGTTGCGCTAAAAAGTAAAGATGATAAGTCAAAAACGAGCGAAAAAGACCGAGAGTCAAAGTATTAAACAGCTTTATTTCCGAGCCCATGGAGCGTCGGAAGCGGACGATGCGCAAAGAGGCTGCAGAAATCATTTCCTTGGCAGTACGTTCCGTGAAAAAGCGCAGATGAGTGCGGTCCATAAGGCCGGAATCCGTATAGTCCCAGCGGCCGAAGGCCAAATCGATCAGCACCCGCCAGTTTTGGATGTTAGGCAGGCTGATAAGCAGATAACCTTCCGGTTTTAAGCAGCCGGCCAGTCGCTTTAGAACAGTCCACGGATCGACCAGATGCTCGAGAACATCGAGGCAAAGAATCAGATCAAAATGGTTTTTCAGCAATTCATAGGCTTTTTCCACTGGACCTTGGAGCAGATGATCCAGCTTTTTTCGGGCAATGGTCGCTGCCTCTGCATTGATCTCGATACCGGTGACCTCTGCTCCGAATTTTTCTTTCAGATAAGCCGCTGTATTGCCTTCGCCGCAGCCCACGTCAAGGGCCGTTTTCGGAAAAAACTCGGCAGGCAGTAACGCCAATGCATCATGCCGAATTTGGTTATAATAATTTTTCATTTTTCAGAACTTTTATCTGCTAAGCAGTGACAAGTCGACGGTAAAGCTCAGCATATTTACTAACCATGTTTTCTGCTGAAAAGCGCGCTTTTGCCGTCTCGGAGGCTTTGTCGCCCAACATCCGTCTCAATTCGGCCTTGGCGGCAAGTTTTAGAAGCGCCTCTTTGATCGCCTGCGGCGACCGCGGCTCGATGAGCAGTCCATTGAATCCTTCTTGGATCACCTCGGGAACGCCGCCCACATTGCAGGCGATTACTGGGCAAGCGGCAGCCATCGCCTCTAAAAGCGCCAGCGGCAGGCCCTCATCTTCCGATGCCAACAAAAATAAATCCGCGGCACCCAAATATAGGGATATATCAGCTTGAAAACCCGCAAAAACAATATGATCCGTCACCTGCATATCCGCCGCTATCCGCTGCAGCTCTCCGTTCATTTGATCGGCGCCCACAAAACAGAAAACAAATTTCTTCCGTTCCTCGGGACTCATTGACTGAACGGCGCGCAGAATGTGGATATGGCCCTTGACCGGTCGAAGATTGGCAACTGTTACGACCAGCAGCTCGTCACGTATTCTTAAAGATCGTTTCAGATTGTCGATTCTATCTTGAGTAACTCGGATGGGCAATTCGATACCGTTTTCAATCACTTGTACGCGGTGAGGAAGAATACCGAACCGCTCGATCGCGCAACGTCGGCCGATTTCGCTGACCGAGACATAGCGTTTGATAAAAGGATCGCAGCAACGGTTGAGAAGCACTTTGTACCGGTTATTGAAACCGTAAAGGTCATGCAGAGTTGAAATAGTCTTTACACCGGCGACTCGACCTGCGCAGGCGCCGAGAAATTCGGCGCGCGCGCCGTGCGTTTGCAAAAGGTCGATCTTTTCGTCACGAAGCAATTTTACCAAGCGGTAAAACGCAGTAGGGATTCGGGAGGGCAGGACATAAAAAGGCAATCCCAGACGATGGGCTTCGAACTCGAGAAGGCCGCCGCCCTGGAGGCAGGCAATCGCGGAATTGAAATACTTGCGATCCAAAGAGCTGCCGAGCGTCAGCACCATGCGTTCGGCGCCGCCGAGGTCGCTCAAGGTCAAGAGGTGCAGAATCTTGAGGCACTTCATAAGATTTTCGCCGTTACCATTTCGTGACCGCCTCCAACCACAGCGGATAAAGGCGCTCGATCGAAAACTTTTCCCGAACCGTCTGCCGACCGCGTTCGCTGAAACGTTTCCGCAGGTCCGAATCAACGATCAGCCGCTCCAGCTTTTCATACCATTCTTCAGCAGTCGACGCCAGAAAACCGTTGACGCCGTCCTCGATGATGTCGCAGTTGGCGCCGACCCGCGAGCCGACGGCAGGTACGCCGGCGGCCATGTATTGAATCAATTTATAGCCGGCTTTCCCGCGCGTCCATGGATTATCCGGTAGCGGCATGACGCCGATGGTAAAAGAGGCAATGTCCTGCGCTTCTTTTTCCAGGCTCCAGGGCAGCAACTCAACAGAAATCTCGGGCAAATTCAGGCGCTGTGCTCCGATAACCCGAAAGATAAAATCATGCTTTTGCGCCAGCCGCTTCAACGGCTCGGCAATATGGGCAATATAGTGCTGCGTGGAGGCGCTGCCGATCCAACCGATTACAGTTCTTCCGCCTTTTTGAGGTTTGACATCTTTATAGTCGGCGAAACGAACGCCCGTTGGAATGCAGATGACCTGTTTGTTAAAACGCCGCGCATGTTCGGCCAAGTAAGGGGTGCTGACGATCACACGGTCGGCTGCAGTAATAATACGATTCGCGCTGTGTCGATCCATCAACAGCTGTTTCAGCCGCGATGCTCTCTTGGGATAGTAAAACACGGCATCGTCAAAATCAAAAATCAGCCGCCTGGCCAAACGACGCAGCAATAGTTCCGTAAAAGGAAAAAAATAAGGCAGCGTTTCACGATGAAGATAAACACAGTCATATCGACGCAGCTTTGGAATTTGGCCGAGTCGGCCGAAAATCTGGGCCAGGAACCAGCGGATTTTCTGCAGCAGATTCGGGCTGCGCAGAAACGCCGAATCCAAAGCCGCGGAAGCGGCCGGATAAACCGAAAAGGAAAATCCGTCTTTTTCGAATTCCGGCAAATAGGCATAAATCCGCGCACGGCTGGACGCGCCGACAGGTGTGGTCTGGGGCAAAAAAAGAACGGTGAACGATCTTTTTCTCATCCCGCTGCTCACTTTTCCGGCATCAAAACGGCATAAATTTCGGAGCACGGTATCCATCGGCTCCACAGCTCCTCATAGATTTCTTGTAAGGCGCGGCTCGAGTTTACGATATGCTGCACAACTTTTCTGCAGATCTTGATCGGGAGGCGATCGCTGTAAAAAATGAGCTTGAGATCCTGCGTTCGAAACGAGAAATCGACATAATTACGCGGCAAACGACGTTTAAAGCGGGGTGAGCGGCTGAAATAATCAAAGGAATACAATCCGAAAAAGCGCTTGTGGGTGAAATCCGAGTAGAAAAACGGATTGGAGAAATGCGGAACACGCAGGATCAATCGGCCATCAGGCTTGAGGGCGCGGTGAATGTCGCGCATCAGTTCGGCCAAGTGATCGATATGCTCAAGGAAATGAAAAGCGTAAAAGACATCGACGGAATCGTCGGGGAAAAACGGCAGTCCGCATTCGAGATCAGCCACAATATCGACTTCGGGCAAGTCGATGATATCGATGCCGATGCAGCCGGGCATTTTGTTCTGTCCGCAGCCCAGTTCGATTGCTACCGGCTGCGCCTGATTCAGCAGCTCCTGCAAGTTTATTTTGATCAGCGCGTTCATTCCTGAGCCTTTTCCTGACTTTGTACAGCCGCAATAAACTCATCAATATTCGGCGACAAGAGCAACGGCAAAAAGGAAATAATTTTATCCGTCGGCCAGTCCCACCACCGTATTTGCAAAAGCTGTTCAATCTGCCGATCGGAAAAGCGCATTCTTATCACTTTGGCCGGATTGCCCGCAGCCATAGCGTACGGCGGCACGGATTTGCTTACCACGCTCCCTGCCCCAATGACGGCGCCGTCGCCGATGGTCACGCCGGAGAGGATGAGCGCTCCATGGCCGATCCACACATCGTTGCCGATGATGACGTCACCTTTCGTGGCGATATGATCCTTGACGTCTTGCGCAACTTTAAAGAACTCCGGAAATGGAAAGGTGGTCACCCAATCAGAACGGTGATTACCGCCTAAAAATATTTCGACATTTTTGGCAATCGAACAAAATTTGCCGATTTTTAAGGTCGATCCCTCGTTCCAGTCATACACCAATGGAAACCCATAGGTATATTCGCCGATTTGATAGCGGGCATAGCGCGGATGATTGCGGGTAAAACGATCGGCGCGACGATCATAGTAGGCAAACCTTAGTTTATTCAGCAATGCTAAACAGTTCATATGCTTCCCCCAACTACTCCTTTGACCAGCTTGAAAAGATTTATCTGTTTCGGTGACAAAAAACTGATTGCAAGGATAATGCCGAGCAAAAAAAGCGCGGCAGCGAGCCAAAGGGAAAACTGAAAAAAAGTAAGGCAAATGAGCATAATCGAGGCGATAACTGTTGTTCTGATAAATCTTTGACTGTTTTTCGCCTGCATAAGCACAATTTTATCCGCAAGGCAGAGAAAAACAAACAACTCTATCAGCAGCCGAAATGTCCAAACGACCGCAGCGCCGGTGATGCCGAAAAGTTTTACTCCGAAATAAAGCAGAACCAAATAAAAAGGGACTTCAATTACATGTATTTTGGCCGTGATGTCCGGGCGACCGCCTGCCTGCAAAAGAATATAGGCAATCTGCCCCGGTGCATTAAGGAAAATGCCTATGGCCAGCCATTGCGCGACGCCCGTGCTCTTGACGGCAAATTCAGGCGAGAGCCACAGCGCCAATCCCCAGCGCGCCAAGAGCACGACTCCAAGGGCAATCGGAAAAAAGAACAACAACAAGAGCTTCAAAGCGCGCTCGTAGAGCAAAGCGGTTTTTGCGCGGTCGGCGCCGAGGCTGATTGAAAACGCCGGAAATAAGACTTGCACCACCGCAGAAGTGACGACCAGCAGCTTGCTGATAATTTCATACGGGGTAACATAAAAGGTGACCGCGGCGACCGACAGCCAAGCCCCCATGAGAAAGCGGTCAAAATAGACCATTACGGGGCCGATAAGGTTGCTGATCGACATCCAGCCGCCGAGGCGAAACATGGGCTTGGCGAGACGAAAATCGAGCTGGGCACGATTGCGGATGTCTGGAAACTGAAGGGCGCAGGCGAGGGCGTTAACCGCCATCACCAGAGCCCGAACGCCGGCTAGGATGCCTACGTAATGCCAAAGAGTTTTTGTAAACGGCAGCAGTACCAGCGGCGCCAGATATGTCAGAACCCCATTTGCCGATCGGATCAGGTTGAGCACAATAAATTTTTGATGCGCCTCCTGCACCGCGCGCAGTCCGACAGTCAGTATAATAAAAATGACCGAAACGGACAGCACCCGAAACGCCTGCAGCGCTTCCGGCTGCAACTCGGCGGAAATTTTCAGGATTTTGTGAACCAGAAGCGGCGACGCAAAATAGAGCACAACGCTCATGATCCCGCCGAGAAGCGCAAGGAAAAAAAGACCGGTCCAGGCAATCGCCGGAACTTCGTCGTTTCGGCCCTGCCCCAACCTTTCGCCGATCATGTTGATGACCACCCGACCAAGGCCGAAATCGAACACGCTGAAATAGCCCAAAATGACCCACGAAAGGGCTAATATGCCGAACCGTTCCGCTCCTAATCCTTGGACCAAGAGCGGCAAGGCAACGAGGGCTACGATCAGCGGCAGCGTCATGCCGAAAAGATTGTAGCCGACGTTGCGTGCCAGCAGAGCGGGATTCAAAAGCGGGGCTTTGGGGGCTGAAGCGGTCATTTGATTCCCGTTTTGGGTTTTGCGACAATTCCGATGGTTGGATTCAGATACGGAGGCAGCCAACCGAAAGGAATACCCTCCATTTCGATCACATCAAAAAAGAGACCGATTGTCTGCAGACACTGGCGGTAATCAAAGCCTTTGTGGGTGGTTTCGATTCGCGGCACGCTTTTCATTCGCCCCAAGGTTGCTGCTGCGAGCTCTTTGAATCGATAAGGCGTCGTGACGGCACCGATGATTGACTTGTAGGCATATTTGAAAGGCAGAATCACTCCCCGCTCAACCGGAATCGTGATAAAACAATAGTCGCCGGTCATGCACCGGAGAAATTCGAGATAGGCCTTGATGTCCCGAACGGGAAGGTGCTCGAGGGTTTCCATGCAGACGGCGACATCGAACGGCTCGGCATCGGCAAGATGCTCCGGCGAGTTGCAGAACCTCAAGTCGACATTTCGGCGGTTCGCCCATTTGGCGCGCCCCATCTGCAAACCGCCCTCCCAATCGGCGTCGTAGCCGAGATAATATTCCGGCTCCTTCGGCAAAAAATTCAGGGTTTTGGCGTCAAAGCATCCCAGTTCAAGAACGCGGCGACAGGGACAGCCGAGCTTGATCAATTTTTTTTTAAGCCAATAATAACGGGCAAAATGATAGCGGCTGCGTATTCCGTTCGAGAATAAGCGTTCGTTGTAATTTTTCTGCAAAGCGTTCATCAGTTAAAAGTTGAACTGGAATGAGAGTTCGAGTTCACGACGCGACTGCTGCAGATTCTCTTTCGAGTCGTTTTGGATTCGCCGCTGTTCCCACCCCAAGCCGACCTTAAAATAAAGATTGCGGAGAGCCTCATAACGGACATTCATTTTCCACGACCATATGGTATTTAGCAGTCCATCTAAAAAGACGGCGTCGAGAGAATCGGTCTGGATTTGATGCGGGCGATCGACATCGCCGCCGACATTGCGGTCCGGCGGGTTGGCGCCATGTCGCCTGTATTGGGTGGTGCAGATAAACTGCAGTCGCCGCGATGTTCGAAAAGTCATGGAACCGGTTAGGAGATCCGAATTAGGGCCGATCCAATGTCCCAGCACGGTAGAAAAGTGCTGATATACGCTCTCCGGGCTTTTGTGGCTGTAGGTATAGGGTCTGATTCGAGAGTATTCCAGAAACAAGTCCAACTGCGGCACGCGCAGCCAGTCGGTGTAATGACAGCCGATCGTATAACCGTACTTGTTGCCGTAATAGGGAGTGCCCAATTTTCCGGTCATCAGATCATCGATAAAGAGTTCGCCGTAAAGCTTGACATTACGAATTAATTTAAGCTTTGCATCGACGCCCATGGCGGCGTTACCATTGTCGCCGTAATAATGCTCCGCGGAGCGAAAAAACATGACCGGATTTGCATATCCGGCCTCGAAATTTTTCGGAGAAAAGACCACGGTTTCCTGAAGACCGAAAGTAATTCGGCGAAACGGCGCAAACTCTAAACGATGCGCGGTCATCATGCGGCGGGAGTCGGCGCCAAAGTAATAATCCGGCGAGTAGGCGCGCAGCCAGGAAATCATTGAAGTAAACTTTAAACGAGGCAGCGTGATCTGAAACTTGAGCTGATCATAGCTCGTGGCATAATCCGACAGCATCAATTGGCCAAAGCGACCGGGCCCCCACAAGTTGACGCCCTTGCCGAACATCAACAAGGCCCATCGTTTTTGCAGGGTCACATAGGCGATCGTCTCGTCGTGATAGATTTGCCGTGTGTTGCCCTGCACAAAACCCAGCCGCGGCGCGGTGGCGTTGCCGCCGGGGTAAAGGCGCGTTCCCCACTCGCGCGTGTCGCGCACATCCGCATAGTAACCGACCAATTTCCCGAGCGTGCCCCAGAGCAGAAAGCCGTTGGTATCTATATTGACCCGCTCATTTTTTTTTACGGTATCGTCATCGGCGGTCATGCGGCTGCGTAAAAAAATCGGATCCCAACGCGCTCTCAACGGGCCGTGATCTATCTCGAAAAAGTGCCGTCCCTGAGGATAAATAAAATCCGGCAGCCAAGGGTCAATCCATCGGTTTTTCGTCAGACTATGAATACGGCTGGGATAATTGACGTCGGCTTTTTCCGCCAGCTCTTCTTGAAATTCGAAGCGGAGGAAATCGAGTTGTTCGCGCTCAACCCGATCGAGCGCCGGGTTCTGCTCGATGATCACCTTTAAGTGTTCGGCAATTTCAATGCGGGTCATCGGGCGGGTGCCGTTCAACACCACCGGCAGGACCTGTTTGCTTTCCAAACGATCCAGGAAATCATAGACCCAATAGTCGGCGGGAACATAGACCGTCTGGCTCTGCGAAACAGAAACCAGCCCGTAGTAGAGCAAGAGTGTGGCAAGACGTCTGCGGATAGTACATCCTCCGTCGCCGAATGGCTCAATCCCAGCCCTGATTTTCCAGCAGTTGATCCGGCGGTACGTCGCGGAGAACGCGCGCGGGACTGCCCAAGACGATTTTTCGCGCGGGCACGTCTTTGGTCACCACGGAACCGGCCGCCACTACGCCGTCTTCACCGATCACTTTGCCTGGTAAAATCACGGCACCGCCTCCGATTCTGCCGCCGCGTTTTACCGTTACGCCTTTGAAATGCTTAAAGCGTTCCTGCGTCCGGCCGAGAAAGTTGTCGTTTGTGGTGTGCACCCCGGGGGCAATGAAGCAGTAATCGTCGACCTCCGAGTAGGCAGTGATGTAGCAGTTGGTTTCCAGCTTGCATTTTTTGCCGATGGTAGTAAAATTTTCCACCGTTGCATTGCGGCCGACGATGGTATATTCGCCGATGCTGACGTTCTCCCGTACCGCGGCGCCGTCGGCAATGAGTACGTGATTGCCGATCGAGCAACCGGCATAGATGACCACCAAGGCGCCGATCATGGAATCGTCACCGATCACTGCTCCGGGCAGGGGACTTTCGTCTTTGAAAATGCTTCGCTTTGAGCGCATCGGCTGCTTGCCGATCACGCTGCCGGCGTCGATGCGCACACGCGCGCCGATGACGGTGCCCGAATGGATCACCACATGATGCCCGATGACGCAGCCGGGGCCTAAGGTCACGTTCTCTTCGATGACCACGAACCTGCCGATTTTACAATCGGCGCCGATCTGCGCCGATTCGGCAATATATGTCTCCATTAAACCTCCTATCCCGTTGATCATGATTTCGAAAAAGAATTCCACCCCTTTTTCAGCTCGGCAACCAACAGATCGAGACGACGCCGCGATTCGGGGTGACTGCGCAGTTTGACGAAATAGTCCAGCAAAATTACGTATATCAGGCTGAGAACAGCACTCAGAACAGCGGCCACGATGACCATCAGTTTGCGGTTGGGAAAGCTGCGGAAAACCGGCGGCGCAGCCGGATCCAGCACCTGGACTGTAGGGGTATTGCGGGCTTCTTCGATTTTGGCCTGATAATACTGCTGGGTGAGCAGCTGCCACACCGTTTCCTGCACCTTTACCTCGCGCAGCTGTTCAGCCAGCTGCAGCGCCAATGGCGGTATATCACGAAAAGGCAAATATCCGTCGATACTCGGTCGGTCCTTCCCGATTTCCATCTCTCGGGCGCGTCGGCGCATTTCTTCGAGTTCGCTGCGCGCGCGAACCACCAGAGGGTTATCGGAAGTCATGGACTGCAACATTACGCCGATTTCGATCTCTTTTGCCAAAATTTTGCCGCTCAGATCCGCCGCCTGCTCCACATAAGCCTGAACCTGATGTTCCAACGAGACCGCTTTGTTTTGCTGCTGAAAGAGAGCGAGTCGTTCCGAGGCCGCGCGCAGGCGACGCTCGGTTTCGGCCAGCTGCGACTCGATGTATAGCCGCGAGTTTTTAGCTCGTGAGACGCTCTTTTCCAGGTTGAGGCGGTCAAGCTCTTCGATATAGGCGTTGGCGACGTCCGCCGCCAAATTGGGGTTGCGCAATTCAACCGCCACCGAAACAATGTCGTTGGGCAGAACCATGAACTGCGTTTTTTTGATCATGCGGTAATAGCCGATTTCCGGCGATTTGAAACGGAGGATGCGATAGAGCGGTAAAGAATCGTTTCCCACCGCGAATCGTCGATTAAGAATCCGCTCGTTCAGAGTGCGGCTTTTGAGGATTTCGACAAACAACTGAGCATTCGACTGCGGCTTCGGCATCTGCATTCCCGGAAGTGTGATCTGCGCCAGCATAGCGCCCACGGCGGAGGTCTCTTTTTCCTGCGGCGGCATGAGGGTGGCGACGGCCCGCCAGCGGGACGGGAGAATGAACGCAATGACGGCGGCGACGGCAGCGGCCGCCAACATATTACGCAACACCAGTCTCCAGGAGCGCGCCATCAACAGCAGCGCCGGATAAAGACTGAACTCGCGAGTCGTTTCTTTTTCATCCATCGTCATTTGCTCTTTGCAGTTTGGATGACCAAATAAACCGCCGCCAATTGGCCCATGACCATGACCAAATCACGAAAAGCCTGCCAATAATTGACCTCTTTTTTACGCGGGACCCAAATGCGGTCTCCCGCCTCGAGCGTGTTGATGCTGTTCAAGGATTTGATTTCACCGTTGACTTTGATGACTTTGGCGCGGCGGCTGTCGGCGTCCCAAGTAAAACCGCCCGCCTTTTGAATATAATAACGTACCGGCGCTCCCGACTGATAGGGAACACCGCCGGCGTTGGAGACGCGACCGGAGACATAGACGACATCCGGCCGTTTCGGAACATGGATCACATCGCCGTGTTTGAGCCGCACGTCCTCGGTCAGCTCTTTTTTAATGAACAGCTTGTAATAATCGACCACGACCTCATTGACTTCACCGGTGTTCTGCTTCATAACAAAGTATTCGTATTCGGAATCGCTCATGTCGGTGCGCGACATATTGCGCAGGCGCAGATACTCCTTGTCCTCGACCATTACTTTGCGCTCGCGCACCAATCGCATCTCTCGAATCAGCGCATCATCGGTAAAGCCGCCGGCTGCTTGAATGACTTGAAAAAGGGTCGTCGAATCCTCGACGATTGGATAAAAGCCGGGAAATTTGACTTCGCCGACAACCTGAACCATTTGTCCCGTATGCCAGCCGGGCAAGCGACGCACGAAGAGATGGTCATTGGGCGCCAAAGGCAGATCGGCCGCTTCGTCTCCTGCCAGAGCAGCTTCGAGATTGACCTTTTGTTTCAGAAGTGCTTGATCAGGGCTGATGCGGGCAAGGTCCGCCTCGAGCAAAAAAGCGCTGCGGTTCAATCCGCCCGCCAGACGCAGCAGATCGCTGATGCGCATGCCTTTTTCGAATGGGAAAGCACCCGGCTCGGCAACCTCACCGTGAATTCGCACCGAATCACGGGGTGTCTGCGCCAAGATCGAAAAGACGGTGATGCGGTCCTGATCCAAAATCAACGGATCGGATGGTCCGCCGAGGCATTCATCCGTTAAACAACAGGAAAAAGCGTTTCTTCGACCGTCCGTCGAAAGCCTGCTGACCAAAATGTTGCGGCGATCGGCATAAGCGGTAAAGCCGCCCGCCAGCGCGATGAGATCGCTGAGACGTTCACTTTTTTGCGGATTCAGCTCATAAACAGCAGGGCGCTGCACCTCCCCTTCGATTTGTACGGTTGAAGAAACGACCGGAACAAAGATGCGGTCGCCGTTGCGTAAAAAGATTTCGGGAACCGATGCCGGTCGGAGGATCAAATCGTAGAGGTCGATGCGGGCAAAGAGGGTATCGGCGCGATATATCTGGACATCCCTCAGCGCGGCAAGGTCGGTTGGACCGCCTGCCTGAGCGATGAAATCCGAGGCAAAGCTGAACGCTCCGGCGGTCTGCAGTCCAGGTCTGGACACCTCTCCCGAAACCCAAACGCTGATTTTTTTCGGCGCAGCCAGCATGATTTCCAGCGAATATCCCGAATAGATTTTCCGGAGTCGTTCGTCGAGTTTTTCCCGTAATTCAGCGATCGTCAGATCGGTTACCGGCAAAATGCCGACGGTCGGCAAAAAGAGCTGGCCGTCGCTGCCGACCTGAAGCCGTTGCTGCTGCTGAACCTTCCCGCCCATAAAGATCACCAGCTCGTCCCCCGGACCAAGAGGGTAATTCTGCAAAGCAGCGCGATTCTGAAAAGGGGCGGAACTGACGTCAGCGACTGAAAAAAGCTGAAAACCAAAGCGCCGAGCTTTAAAGTCAATTGCTGCATCTTCGGACGACGTCGCTTCTGCAGAGGCAAGAGCCCGCTGCAGAAGCGCGTTCGGCCGACCTTCTTCGCTGTGTAACCGAGTCAACAACAGCAGCGCCGTCATGAAACAAAACAGCCGCCCTTTTCTCTTCATTGCACCTCGGTTTTTATGGTTAATTTCCGTCGATTCAATGATCTTGCGCCCCTGCAGCGCAGAGCTTTCAATTGATCGACACTATTTTTATACCAATAACAACTTGATTGCAAGTTTAATGCCTGACGCGATCAACGTAACAGTACAAGGGAACGCGAGATCCGCATCTCCTTTGCCGACAAGATGCAGATATAAACGCCGGACGGAGCGTTCAGGCCGTCATCCATTCGCCCGTCCCATTGAGTTTGAAACTCGCCGGCACCAAACTCGCCGTCCTCCAACACCCGCACGCGTCGGCCTTTGACATCATAAAGCGTCAATTTGATCGCCATGGCATCCGGCACGGAAAAAAAGATGGTGGTTGTCTGGTTGAACGGGTTCGGGTAAATGTTGAGCAGCTGAAAATAATAGACGGTTTGCGACTGGTTCAAAGTGGAAACTTCATTCGAAAAAAGACTTTCATTGCCCCAAAAGTCGACTGCCGTTACGGCGATATAATAGGTTACTTCATCGTCCAAGCCTTCGAGGGTAAAAATGGTATCAGTGCCGACGTCCATGAACGAGAGATACATTCCCGGCCGCAGTCCCCAATAGAGTCGGTAGGTACGGATTTCATCGACAACCGGATCCCAAG